>CAYSMV010000506.1:0-3259 GCA_964432245.1 uncultured Desulfobacterales bacterium | reverse complement strand
AACAGGAGATATATTTTGGCGCCATCCCTCTGATGACGGATAACGGGACGTTTATTATCAACGGCACGGAACGCGCCGTGGTCAGCCAGCTGCACCGGTCATCCGGTATATTTTTCAGCCATGACCAGGGCAAGACGTATTCCAGCGGCCGGGTCATTTACAGCGCCCGGATTATTCCGGTCAGGGGATCATGGATCGACATGGAGATCGACCCCAAGGATGTTGTTTACATGCGAATCGACCGGCGCAGAAAATTTCCGGCTACCATTCTTTTTAAGGCCCTGGGGTACAGCAGAAAAGATATCCTGGATTATTTTTATACCAATGAGCTGATTTTTTTAAAGGGCAAAAAAATCTTCAAGCAGTTCAACGAGGAAGCGTTGCACGGACAGCGCGCTACGACCCGCATCAAACATCCGGAAACAGGCGATGTCATCGTTGATAAAGGCCGGGTCTTCAGCACGCGTGTGATGCGGGCGATAAAGTCGGCCGGTATCAATATGATACCGATAAACATGGAAGATGTGGTCGATAAGGTTTTCGGCGCTTCCGTTTATGATCCCAAAACCGGAAACCTGATAGCCGAAGCCGGTGATTTTGTTTCGGAAGAGCTTATTGAAGTCATCAGGGACGCCGGCATCGAAAATTTTGAGATTCTTTTTGTAGATGAAAATATCCATACGGATTCCATTATTAAGACCTTGTTGCTGGATAAGGCGGATACCCGGGAAGACGCGCTTATCGATATATACAAGCGGCTGCGTCCCGGTAATCCGGCCACGGTGGAGGTTGCTCAGGATTTTGTCGACCATCTTTTTTTCAAGCCGGACTATTACGATCTTTCTTCGGTCGGTCGCCTTAAATTAAACCACCGGTTGGGCATATCCTCCCGGGTGGATCTGCCGACTTTAAGAAAAGAGGATCTGCTGCTGGCGGTAAAAACATTGATCGATTTGAAAAACATCCAGGGGCAGGTCGATGATATCGACCATCTGGGAAACAGGAGGGTCAGAGCGGTCGGCGAGCTGCTGGAAAATCAGTATCGTATCGGTCTTATTCGCATGGAACGGGCCATAAAGGAGCGCATGAGCCTTCAGGAAGTGGACGTGCTGATGCCGCATGACCTGATTAATCCCAAGCCGGTTTCCGCCGTCGTCAGGGAGTTTTTCGGAACCAGCCAGCTTTCGCAGTTTCTGGATCAGACCAATCCGCTTTCGGAAACCACCCATAAACGACGGTTGAGCGCACTCGGCCCCGGCGGCTTAACGCGTGAACGCGCCGGGTTCGAAGTGCGGGATGTGCATCCCTCTCATTATGGCAGAATCTGTCCGATTGAAACGCCGGAAGGGCCGAATATCGGGTTGATCGTATCATTAAGCGCCTATGCCAGGGTAAATCGTTACGGGTTTATTGAAACACCTTACCGCGTTGTTAAAAATGCCACGGTTACCAGGGAGCTGAAGATGCTCTCCGCCTTTGAAGAGGGCAGCCACCCCATCGCCCAGGCCAACGCTCCGGTAAATGAAAAAGGGCATTACATCAACCCGACTGTTATTTCCCGGGTGGATGGCGAGTTTACACCTGTCAGCGCCAGGGATATTGAACTGATGGATGTCTCACCCGTTCAGCTGGTAAGCGTTTCCACTTCTTTGATTCCGTTTCTTGAGCATGATGACGCCAACCGGGCGTTAATGGGGTCAAATATGCAGCGACAGGCGGTCCCGCTCGCCAATCCGAGCGCGCCGCTGGTCGGAACCGGAATGGAAAAAATCGTGGCCAGGGATTCCGGGGCCGCTATTGTCGCCGAAAGAGGAGGCATCGTAACGGATGTCGACGCGTCGCGCATCGTTATCAGGCATAATGTTGAAGGCGATGAGAAAAAATCGGAGCCTGTTACGATTTATAACCTGTTAAAATTTATACGTTCCAATCAGAATACCTGTTTTAATCAGCGGCCGATAGTCAAGAAAGGGCAGATCATCCATCCCGGAGACGTAATCGCCGACGGACCGGCTACGGAAAAGGGCGATCTGGCTCTGGGAAAGAACGTCACCGTCGCTTTTATGCCGTGGGGCGGGTATAATTTTGAAGATTCGATTCTGGTGGGCGAGACGCTTGTCAGAGACGGCGTTTTTACATCGATCCATATCGAGGAATTCGAGGTTGTTGCCAGGGATATCAAGCTGGGCAAAGAAGAAATAACCTGCGACATTCCCAATGTCGGCGAGGAAAGATTGAACGATCTGGATGAAAGCGGCATCATCCGGGCCGGCGCGGAGGTAAAGCCCGGTGATATCCTGGTCGGCAAGATTACGCCCAAGGGAGAGACCCAGCTCTCACCGGAAGAGAAGTTGCTGCGGGCGATATTCGGAGAAAAAGGGGGGAACGTCAAGGACACTTCTCTCCGCGTGCCTCCGGGAGTGAACGGCACGGTGATTGACGCCAAGGTGTTCACCCGTCGGGGCGTTGAAAAGGACGATCGCACGCGGACCATAGAAGATGAGGAGATCGCCGTTTTCAAGCGGAACCGGGACGATGAAATCGCTGTCATAGAAGAAATCACCCGTTCTGAATTTGAAAAACTGGTCAACGGCCAGAAATGCGCGGCGCCGATCAAAAAAGGCAAAAAAACGCTGCTTGCCAAGGGAGGCAAGATTTCTCTCGATGTCCTGGAAGCCCTTACGTTTTCCCAGCTGGAAAAGATCGCCCTGGAGTCGGAGACGGTCGCTGAAAAGGCCTACGCTATTTTTGACTGGTGCCGGGAGCAGAAGGAAGCCTGTAACGAAAAATATGAAAACGCGGTCAATCGTTACGGGGCCGGCGAGGAACTTCCGCCCGGCGTGTTTAAGATGGTCAAGGTGTATGTCGCCATGAAGCGGGTCTTGTCTACCGGTGATAAAATGGCCGGACGTCATGGCAATAAGGGCGTAGTATCCAGAATCCTTCCCCAGGAAGATCTTCCCTATTTTGAAGACGGCACGCCCGTTGATATGGTGCTGAATCCTCTGGGCGTTCCCTCCCGGATGAATGTGGGGCAGATTCTCGAAATTCATCTCGGGCGGGCCGCCAGGGCACTGGGGGATCAGATCGACTGCTTGATAGCCGAAGAAAACCAGAGTGCCTTAAGAAAAAAACTGAAAGCCATATTTGATAGCAGACATTTGTCCGAGACGGGTATTGATAAGATGGATAAAAAGCGCCTGCTCGAGTTCGCGAAGGAATACAGGTGTGGCGTGCACATGGAAACCCCCGTTTTTGA
>CAYSMV010000505.1:0-3528 GCA_964432245.1 uncultured Desulfobacterales bacterium | reverse complement strand
CGGCGTCATGGAGGATTTCTCCAGTTTTCCAAGAATGTTCCGGGACGGAGTGGTGAATGAATTGTGGGAAGGGCCGCGAAACGTGCTGTTGACGCAACTTTTCCTGGATTTTCAGAAAGTCAGAAAGTGGTATCCGCCGGACGAATTTGTCAATAGAATATTGAAGGGGGCTGATGAATCTCTGATCCGTCACCTGGCCTCTGAACTGGAAGAGATCATGAAGGTCCCTCATTTTTTTGATATGGACGAAAAGACCATCAAGGCCTGCGGGCAATGGGACGATTTCTGCGCCGGGTTTTTTCATGCTTATCAGGACCTGGCGCTGGCGGAAGCGGAACGGGTATAATCACTTCAAAAGGAGGCGCGACTCATGGAAACGCCGCTTCAGTCTCTGACCCGGCTGAAAAAGGGCCCCCGGCCCGTAATCGGATGCCTGCCGCTTTATCCGCCCCTGGAACTGCTGCACGGCCTGGGCCTGGCGCCGGTAGTCCTCTGGGGCCTTGCCGCGGCGACGCCCCATGTGAACGACGCCGACCGGCACGTTCAGAACTATGCCTGTTCCGTAGCCCGCCGCCTGGCGCAGTTTGCCATCAATGAAGGCCGGGATTTGCTGGACGGCCTGTTTTTTTACAATGCCGGCGATACGCTGCGAAACCTGCCGGAAATCCTGCGGGAAGGAATTGTCGCCTCCGGCGGCCAGGCGCCGCCCATGTTTCATTTTCATGTTCCCATGACGTCACCGGCCCAGGCGGATGCGTCCGGTTACCTGAAAAACGAGGTGACAAGCCTTGTCCGTTCCCTTGAACAACATTATGGCCTGAAGTTTTCCCGGGATCGTTTTGCAGAGAGCATAGCCCTGTACGGCCGCAGGCGGGAGCTCTGCCTGCGAATGGAGACGGCCGTCGCGGATGGCAGGCTGATGTTTGCCGATTTCTGCCGCATATTAACCGCCGCCAATTTTCTGGAAGTAAACGAACAGATCGTTCTTCTGGAAACGACTATAGCCGGTCTGGAAGGCCGGCCCATATCCGGGGAAAAGGCGGCCCGGGTGGTTGTCAGCGGCATCATGCCGCCGCCCGCGGGTATATGCGAACTCATGGACCAGGCCGGGCTGCGGGTGGCCGGTAACGACATTGCCTTTCTGTATCGTTCCTACGCCTGTATGCCTGAAAACGGGCAGGGCGCTTCCGAATATTATGTCCGGTTTTACCGGGAACATTTTCCCTGCACCACCCTGTTGTATTCGGCCGACCGGCGCCCGGAAGCGATCATGAAACTGGTTTCGCGGAAAAAAGCGCGGGGGTTTGTGTTTATAGGCGAAAAATTCTGTGAGTATGAATACTTTGAACTGCCTTATCTTGAAAAACAGCTTAAGGATCAAAAAATACCGGTGCTGTCCCTGGAGATATCCATGGACGACGGCGTTGGCGCGGAAACCTTCAGAACGCGCCTGGAGGCTTTCAGGGAGTTGATGGATTCATAAAAGTCCAAGCCCGGAGAAAAGGTCATGGAAATCGATGAGAAAACAAAGGCCGGCAAACATCTGACCCGGCTTCTGGTAAACTCTTACATGGGCATGCATACGAAGGCCGCCGAAGGCGCCTTCGTGGTCTGGGGAGCGATTATTGTTCCGGCGGAGATTTTCCGGGGATTCGAGAACGTGGTTTTCTGCCTGCCGGAAAGCCATGCCGCCCTGTGCGCGGCCAAGGGTGTCGGCGCGGATCAGTGCGTCCGGGCCGAATCTCTGGGATATTCCATGGATTTATGCTCCTATGCCCGCATCGATATCGGCTGCCTGGCGGACGGCGGCAAGACATCGCCCACCATGGGGTTGCCCCGGCCCCACCTGCTGGTCTCCGATACCAACAACTGTTCCCTGCTGGTCAAGTGGTTTGACGTGCATCGCCGTGTCATGAACATCCCCCATTTTATTCTGGATGTGCCGTTCTGCTACGGGCCGCAGCAGGAAAAAGATCTTCAATATATTCTGGACCAGTTTCAGGACCTGATCCGGATGGTGGAAAAACTCTCCGGCCAGAAGTTTGACCAGGACAAGTTTTACGAAGCCGCCTTTTACACCGCCTCGGCGGTGATGGACTGGAAGCGGTTTCTGGCCTGTGCCGAAAACCGGCCTTCCGGGATTACGGTGTTCGACTCCTTTGTTCAGATGGCGCCGTTTATTGTCTGCCGGGGGACAAAAGAGCTGGCCGAACATTATAAGATCCTGGCCGACGAAACCGAGGAAAATGTCCGCCGGGGAATTTTCCCGGTGCCGGACGAAAAATACCGGCTGCTGTGGGACAACATCGCTCCCTGGCACCAGCTGCGGAAAATGTCCACCCGGCTGGCGGAAAGGGGCGCCAACATCGTGGCCGCTCCTTATACTTCCTGTATCGGCGCCGTGGAAGGGAGCTTCGATCTGCTGCCGTTTGACCGGGATGTTGATCCCCTGTGGTACCTGGCCCGGGTCCAGAACCACTCGGTCTGTCCCATGGGCATGGACCTGCGCCTGGCCGCCATGGGGCCGGTTATCGACAGGCTGGGTATCGACGGCGCGGTGTTCGCCAGCAACAGAAGCTGCAAGGTGTTTTCGGTCATGCAGATGGATGAGGAGAGGTACGTCAAGGAAAAGCTGGGGATTCCGGCCGTCATGATCGACGTGGACCACGCCGATGTCCGCAAGTTCAGCCAGGAGAATGTTTATGTCCGTATAGAAGCGCTGCTGGAGAGCATAGATTCCAAACGCGCCATGGCGTTTTGAAGAAAAATCGGAGGAAGAATGAAAACATTAAAAACCATGACCTATGAGGTGACGGGTAAAATCGCGCGCATTACCTTCAACCGGCCGGAACGGGGCAACGCCATCACCATGGAGACGCCGCGGGAGCTGGCCTGGTGCGTGGAACAGGCCGATCTGGACCCGGCCGTTCATGTTATCGCCCTGTCCGGAAGAGGCAAGGGGTTCTGCGGCGGTTATGACCTGATGGCTTTCGCGGAAGGTTCCATCGATAAAGACCAGACGGACGTGCTGCAATGGGACGCTCCCAAAGGGTCGGCCCTGGACCCGCTGACTCTGTTTTCAAATCACGTTCCGGCGCAGCCCTGGGATCCCATGATCGACTACCAGATGATGAGCCGCAACGTTAAAGGCTTCATGAGCCTGTTTCATGCCAACAAGCCGGTGGTCTGCAAGGTTCACGGGTTTTGCGTGGCCGGCGGCACGGACATGGCCCTGTGCTCGGACCTGATGGTCATCGAGGATAACGCCAAGATCGGATATCCCCCGGCCCGGGTCTGGGGGTCGCCCACGACCAGCATCTGGGTCTTTCGTATCGGTATTGAAAAAACCAAGCGGCTTTTGTTTACGGGTGATTGCCTGAACGGCAGGGAAGCGGTGGAATGGGGGCTGGCCATAGAATCGGCTCCGGGCGATAAGCTTGATGAACGGTTTGAGATTCTGCTTGAGCGTATTGCCCGCATGCCGGTGAATCAATTGATCATGATGAAATTGCTGGTCAATCAGACGGT
>CAYSMV010000504.1:0-4943 GCA_964432245.1 uncultured Desulfobacterales bacterium | reverse complement strand
TGAACGGCCAGGGACTTATTGACGAAGAATAAGCGCGACGGGAAAGCAGGACATGGCAATTCGGAAGCAAACGGATAACGTCACCGGCAGGCCGCGCGGGGATCGCCGGCGTGGAAGACTTTTTATCGTTTCGGCGCCGTCGGGCGCGGGTAAAACCACGTTATGCCGCGGCCTGCTGGATCGGCTGCCGGATATGGTCCGTTCCGTTTCATATACCACGCGCACGCCAAGACCGGGCGAACGGCATGGTGTTGATTATTATTTTATTGAAGAGGATGCTTTCCGCGCCGGGATAAAAAGCGGTCGCTGGATCGAATGGGCTCGGGTCCATGGCAATTATTACGGTACCGCGACCGATCAGATTGAAGAGAAGCTTTCGGCCGGGATAGATATGGTGCTGAACATCGATGTTCAGGGCGCCGACCAGATCCATGCCAGATATCCCGACTGCGTGCGGATTTTTATCATGCCGCCGTCTCTGGCGGAATTAAAACGGCGGCTGGAAAAAAGGGGCGGGGATGATGAGGCGGCCATGAAGACACGCATGGCGGCGGCCGAGCGGGAAATGAGCCGCCGGAACGATTATGACCATGTGCTTGTCAACGATGATCTTGCCGGGGCGACTGAGGACCTGATCGCCGTTGTTTCTTCTTATCGATGAGCGAAGACCGGTATGTGCTGGGCCGCCGCCGATTCGGTTTTTCTTTTTCGATCTCAGCCGGAGATTTCGTCGTCCTTGATACCGAGGGCTTTGGCGCGTTCTTTCCACAGCTTTCGGGCGAAAACCCGCATATCTTCGATTTTTTCGATTTCATCGACGATTTCAACGCCGATTAAAGTCTCGATAAGGTCTTCGAGCGTAACCAGGCCTCTTGTTCCACCGTGTTCATCCACGACAATGGCGATATGCTGACGATCCTTGAGGAAACGCTCCAGCAGGATTGATACGGATACCGTAGCCGGGACCACCAGGATGCTCCGCTTCAGGGATTTGAGCGTTTCGTCGTCCAGGTCCTGCGCTTTTTTTAATAGAATTTCGTCCCGGAGAACGAAACCGGTGATGTCGTCAATGCTGTTTTTATAAAGCGGCAGTCGCGAGTATGGTTTATCGGTTATTTGTTTTACCGCGTCTGCTATCGTCATTTCTTCAAAGAGCGACGTAATGACGGTGCCTGGCGTCATAATATCCCTGGCGGTCAATGACCCCAGATGGAACAGGTTTCGGATAATACGGGACTCGTTATCGCGGATGTCTCCTGTTTCCGCGCCGAATCTGGCCATGGCGATGAACTCGTCCCGGCTGAAAATACGCATGGTTTTCCCGCGTGAAATAATTTTCGTAATTTTTTCCGAAACCCACACAATTGGGAAAAGAGAAACAATCAAGGTGTAGACGAAGAAGGTGGTGAACCAGACGAGATTGTGCCAGTAGAGGGCCCCGATGGTTTTCGGAACGATCTCGGAAAGAAAAAGGATCATCAACGTCATGGCCGCGGAAAACAACCCGAACCAGGCGTCTCCAAAAATGATTGAAGCCTGTGCTCCGGCCCCGATCGCTCCGAGCGTATGCGCGATGGTGTTCAATGATAGAATGGCCGCCAGCGACCGGTCTATATGATCCATTTTGAGCTTTTTCAACAGCGCTGAACGTCTGGGCTGCTTTTCCTGCTGTTCTTCGATATACGAAGGGGTCATGCTCAACAGCACGGCTTCCGCTATGGAGCAGAGAAAAGAAAAGATCAGCGCAATCAATACATAGGTTACCAGAAGCACGACATTCTTGTTGAGGCCTTCTGCGATGGCTTGACGTTGGTCGTCCATGCCAAGGGCAAGGTCTGCACCGGTCACTATTATCAGCCCGAACAGAAAAGTTCCGTAAATCGCTTTTTTAGAAAATATTTTTATAGTATTATTCACTATTTTCTCCCGATTCAGTTGAACCACCTGAATTTTTTGTGATGTGCGACGCCAGCGCCCGGGCCGTGATGGCGGCTATTTCACGGCAACCGTCAGGGTTGGGGTGAACATGGTCGAAGAAACATTCGGAACGGCCTGAAATCGGCGTCAGATCAATGATTGCGGTCGGCTCAATTTCTTCTTCTATGACGCGGTATATTTCCGCGAATGCCCTGGTGTGCGCTTCGTGGTCAAAACCGTGGAAGTCGTACCGGCAGCGGGCTCGCTGATTTTCGGGCAACCCGGGCACGATGAGGGTAGGCTGCTTGGCCACAAACAGTCCGGCGTTCATGACGACACAGGCTTGTTTTAAAAGCCTTAAGTTCGTCCGCCAGATGTCTATACCGGCGCGGTCGAATTCCGCTGATAAGGGCTTGGCCGGGGAAGGGCCGACTTCTCCTTCAAGCGGCCGGGAGAAACGTATCCGGAGCAGGGATAAGGCCTGAGACCATGCGACGATGGGATCGATCCAGCGGGGCGCGTAAACCGCCACGGTCTTGCTGGTGGCGTCTATCGACCAGGATCCGTCCGGTCGCGTTCTCCAGGATATAATGTTTTCCGCTTTATCAAAGTAGTACATTTCGTTCCAGCCGTGGCAGACAACGACAATATCGGGCGAGTAATGTCTGATCCGGCTCCACAGCCGGCCGTAGGATTCGAATGAGGAATAACCGCCGACGGCGGCGTTGATGAACTCATAGTTGCCGGGTGCCAGCGTTTTAAGCATTTCCATGGTCCGCCACGGCCATGTGTCTTTATCCGGAAGATTAAATCCGGTACCGGCGGTTGATGAACCGCCCAGAAACACGATACGGGTAACGCCGGGGCTTTTAGGCGACGCGATTTCCGGCGTTGACAGAAACCCGTGCGAGTTGACCGTTTTGCCGGCCGCGTACTGGCCGGGTCTGGGCCGGTAAGCGCAGAAGGCGTCGACAACGGCCCAGCGGCTCATGGGATTACAGGTGAGGCTCCTGCCGGTTAAGGCGTACAGGTCTGTTTTTTCCCGGGTTAAGGTTACATACGCCTCGAAAAGGGCGAAGGCCAGGATCGTATAAAGCACCGCGAGCAATAAAATTAAACGAATTTTACCGCGCGGGCGAGATTGATTCATGAAACCGTTTCCAAAAATTTTAAAAAATTTACCGGACGACTCCGCCGCCTGTACTTCTTTTTGTTTTCTTTAAGAGTCATTCTATTTTGCGGAAATGTCAAGGTAAGATGCCTGTTGAAAAAACGGGGGAAAAGAGCCATGGCCGGTGAGGATCGCCTGAAAAGCGTTGACACATCAGGCCGGTCTTGCTATTGATGACGGCTATGGTAGCGGCTGGTTATCCAAGATGACGCTGAAGCGCAAGACTGGAAGAGGATCTTCCGTGGCAGGCGGCAACCCGGGAACAGAGATGCTTTATGGCGTTCACCCGGTCCAGGCCGCGCTTTCGGCCGGCCGGAGGACGGTATACGCGGTTTATATATCCGGTTCCGGTCGCGGGAAAAGGCGTCTTGATTCCATTCGTGAGCTGGCGGACAGAACCGGTGTGCCGGTTACGGAAACAACCGGAGCGCAGATAGAGGACATGGCCGGTTCCGCCGCGCATCAGGGTATTGCCGCCGCGGTGGGACCTTATCCGCTGGTAACTCTGGATGAGATGACGGCGGTGAAAACCGTTTCGGCCGATTCCTTTCTGCTGATCGCGGATGGTATCCTCGATCCGCACAACCTTGGTGCCTTGATACGGACCGGGGCCTGTGTCGGCGTGCAGGGGATTATCATTCCCAGAGACAATGCCGCTTCGCCTACGGCGGCCGTGTCAAAAGCCTCGGCCGGGACCATGGAAAGCATGCCGATTGCCCGAGAGACGAATATCGCCCGCGTCATAGACCGGTTAAAAGAAGCGGATTTCTGGATACCCGGTCTCGACAGAACGGGCGAGATATCACTTTTTGAGGCTGATCTGACCGGTCCGATAGCCCTGGTTATCGGCGGCGAGGACCGTGGAATTCGAAGACTGGTCAGGGAAAAATGCGATTTTATCGTCGCTATTCCCCAGAGGGAAACGGTTAATTCGCTGAACGCGTCTGTTGCCGGCGGTGTCGCCATGTATGAAATCATCCGGCAGCGACGCCTGCGGGAGCCGTCGGCGTCTTAAGACAGGAAACGGTTACGTGATGATGGGGTAGGGTCGAAAGGACGGCGGTATGTCGGAAGGCGAAAAAATCAGGAAGAATAATGACGGATCATTGCTTGTACCGGATTGCCCGATAATACCTTTTATTGAAGGAGACGGCATCGGGCCGGATATCTGGAAAGCCGCGAAAATGGTCCTGGACGCGGCCTTAGAGGCTGCGTATTCGGGGAGAAGACGGATCTTCTGGCTGGAAGTTTATGCCGGAGAAAAGGCTTATGAAAAGACCGGCCAATGGCTGCCGGAAGAGACGCTGGACGCGGTCAGGGGGCATCTGGTCGCCATCAAGGGGCCGTTGACGACGCCGGTAGGACAGGGCATAAGGAGTTTGAACGTTTCCATCCGTCAGCGGCTTGACCTGTATGCCTGTGTCCGGCCGGTCAAATATCTCCACCCGCTTCCCAGTCCCATGAAAAGCCCCGGGAAAATCGACATGGTTGTTTTTCGTGAGAACACGGAAGACGTTTACGCGGGTATTGAATGGGAAGCGGAAAGCCCGGAAGCAAACAGGATAATCGCTTTTCTTGAAAAAGAGATGGGCGTTTTGATACCGGAAAACGCCGGTATCGGCATTAAGCCCATGAGCGAGAACAATACCCGGCGGCTGGTGGCCAGGGCCATAAGCTACGCTATCGGGAAGAACAGGCGTTCCGTCACCCTGATGCACAAGGGCAATATCATGAAGTTTACCGAAGGCGCTTTTCGCTCCTGGGGCTACAAGACCGCCAGAGAAATGTTCGCGGACAGCGTGGTGACCGAGGAGGAACTGTCTGGCGTTTATAAAGGGGTTTTGCCGGCCGGTAA
>CAYSMV010000503.1:0-3200 GCA_964432245.1 uncultured Desulfobacterales bacterium | reverse complement strand
TGAAAGCATCCGCCAACGGTTGCCGTCCGCCTGTCGCGTCGGATCGTGCCGGCCGTTTGATGGTCAATACCTGAAAAACATACCGGCCGGGTTGCGGTCGTACCAGCATGGCATGAAAACGTGAAGGGCCGGGGATCGCGCATGTCTGCCAAAACCATCCGGAATGATAAGCAAACCGATCTATCCCCAGTCGTGGTTATTTGCGGTCCGACCGGGGTCGGTAAGACGGCTTATGCTTTCGAACTGGCGCGGGCTTTTAAGGGGCATATTGTCGGCGCCGATTCCATGCAGGTTTACAAGCACATGGATATCGGCACGGCTAAACCTTCCGCGGAAGAAAGACGGCGGCTTCCGCATTATATGATTGATATTGCTGAACCGGATGAAGATTTCAGCGCCGGAAAATACGGCCGGATAGCCCGTGAGATCCTCCCCCGCCTGCATCGGAAGGCCGTACTCCCTTTTCTGGTCGGCGGCACGGGATTGTATATCAAGTCTTGTCTGCAGGGCCTTTTTCGGGAAGGGCCGGCGGACAGTGAAGTCTTGAGGCAACTGACGGATGAGGCGCGGGAAAAAGGTCCGGCGGTCATGCATGAAAAGCTGAAGGCGTGCGATCCGGAATCGGCGGAGCGGATCGACCCGAATGATGTTTTCCGCATCATCAGAGCGCTGGAACTGTTCGCGATGACAGGCAGGCCCGCTTCCGAGCATATTCGAGATCACCGGTTTTCGGAGCAACGATACGAAGCGCTCAAGATATGCCTTTACCTGGATCGGCAGGAACTTTACCAGGCCATTGATGCCAGAGTCGATACCATGCTGGAGAAGGGGTTCGCGGATGAGGTCCGGGAATTGCTGGACAAAGGCTATGCCGCGGATCTAAAATCAATGCAGTCAATCGGCTATCGGCATATGACGCAATATCTGCAAGGGCGTTTATCCTGGCGGGAAATGAGAGAAACCATGAAACGGGATACCAGAAGATACGCCAAGCGTCAGCTGACCTGGTTCCGGGGCGATCCGGATCTTGTCTGGGTCCATAAGCAGGAAGGTTTGGCGGGAATGTTCAATCTGATAAAAAAATTCGTTGACGATAACAGCGGGAAAGGATTCTTGCGGTTATGAGATGTTTCGGAAACCTGGCCGGATTAATCTTGACGGTGCAGATATTGATGCTTTGCGCCTGTCTGCCGAAAGTGATGGTTTCTGAGACGAAACCGGGCGAAGAGTTGTTTGCCCGGGCGGAAAATCAGTATAATCAGGGGCTTTATAACAGCGCCTTTAATTTATACCAGGATTATCTTGATCGATTTCCGGATGGGAATAAGGTCGCGGCGACGCTTCTCAGGACCGGAGATATTCTTTCCATGCGGGGTGAATATGCTGATGCCCGCGGCCGGTACGACCGTTTGATCACGCAATTTTCCGGAAGCAGATTTGTCGAAGACGCCGGAATTGGCATGCTTCTCTCATGGTATAATGAAAAACAATATCAAAAGGTTTTTGATTATGCCGAGACAATCAGGGATGAACAGGTGTCTGATGACTGCGTGGCCAGAAAATACGCCGTTGTCAGCGATGCTTATCTGGCTTTAGAAGAGCCGGTGGACGCGGCTTATGTGCTGATTTCAGCACTGAAAAAGCCGGGGCCGGAGGGGCAGAAAAAGATTCTGGTGAAGCTGGACCAGATATCAGGCAGAATCGGGGCGGAAATTCTTCAAATGCTCCTGGCCGATATCAAGGATCCGGACTTCAGGGGTTATCTGAGCTGTCAGATCGCCAGGCGTTATATACAGAAAGAGAATTACGAACAGGCTGTTATTGTGCTGTCTGATTTTATCACCGCTTATCCTGACCATGCCTATGCCGGCAAAGCGGAGGAGATGCTGCGGCAGATGGAAGGCGCGGCTGACTACGATCGTTATGCCATCGGCTGCCTTCTGCCCCTTTCCGGGGAATACCGGCTGTTTGGTGAACGCGCCTTAAAAGGTATTCAGCTTGCTTTCCAGGAATTCGTCACGGCGAGCTGTCGAAACGGGGCATCCGCGATAAAGCTGGTAGTCGAGGATACCGGATCGAATCCCGCACAGGCACTTTCAGCGGTAAGGTCGCTGGCGGATAAGAAGGTCGCCGCCATTATAGGTCCCCTGGTAAGCTTCAAGGGCGCCATCCGGGAAGCTGAAAATCTGCGCATTCCGGTTATTACCTTATCCCAGGAGCAGAATATTCCGGGGCTGGGAAAATATGTGTTTCGGAATTTTCTAACGCCGCGGATGCAGGTCGAAACCCTGGCAGGTTACGCCTGCCGGACCCTGGGCTTGCGAAAATTCGCGGTTCTTTATCCCGACGAGGAATATGGAAAGATTTTTGCCAATATATTCTGGGATGAGATTTTAAAGTATGGAGGAGCAATGGTCGGGTATGAATCTTACAACCCGACGGAGACCGATTTTGCGGAATCGATAAAAAAACTGGTCGGAATGTATTATCCTGTACCCGAGATCCTGAAAGAGGTGCGGGAACAGCGCCTGATTAAGCTGGGACTCAAAGTCGAAAAAGAGGAGGAAGAGGGAACGGTGGTGGAGGAGGCCGAGGGGGCGGTGATACCGGAATTGCCGGACGACAGCACGGAGACTATAGAAGAAGAGCAGGCAGCCGGTGAGCCTCCGGAGATGGAGACGGAAGATCAGGAGGAAGAGGAGGAGGAGACGGCGCTGGTGGATTTTGAAGCGCTGTTTGTGCCGGACGGCCCTTCCAATGCCGGCCTGATTATTCCCCAGCTGGCCTTTTATGATGTTGTCGACACCCTTCTGCTGGGGACCAATTTATGGTACAGCCGGGAACTCATTGACACGGCTGGATGGTACGCGCAGGGAGCGGTCCTGCCGGCGGATTTCTGGGAGACCGGTCAATCCGGTGGTAGAAAGGGTTCGTTCTCTTTTCGTTATGAACGTTTTTATAATGAGAAGCCGGGGTTTGTCCAGGCTGTCGCTTATGATACGGCCCTTATTTTAATGGACATTATCAGCGATCCTGATGTCCGCTTTCGGCATTCAATTGTCGACCGGCTCGGTAAGATCGAGGGCCACCAGGGCGTTACGGGAACAACCACTTTTGATGAGAGCGGGGAAGTGCATAAGGCGCTGACGCTTCTTCAAATCAGAGGAAGCAGGTTTGTAAAGATCGGCGAAGAGAATGCC
>CAYSMV010000502.1:0-4392 GCA_964432245.1 uncultured Desulfobacterales bacterium | reverse complement strand
AGCGGTAGATGCTGTCGCCGTCGTTCTGGTAATTCTTGGCGGCGTTGATGCCGCCCTGGGCCGCGATGCTGTGCGCCCGCCGGGGCGTGTCCTGAATGCAGAAGCACTTGATGTTGTATCCCAGCTCCGCCAGGGTGGCGGCCGCGGAACCTCCGGCCAGACCGGTTCCGACCACGATAATGGTGAACTTCCGCTTGTTGGCCGGGTTGACCAGTTTCATCTCAAACCGGTGCCGGTCCCATTTTTCCGCCAGGGGACCTCCGGGAATATGGGCATCCAGTTTCATGTCGTTTTCCTCTTAAAAACGGTGTATCTCTTGCTGCCGACACCTTAAAATTATCGGGGATTACGGTCGGCCTCATTACAGCCGCCGACGGCGGAAAAAACTTTTTGTGAGCGGCCTTCGATCATTTTGGGAAATAAGGAATTGCAGCCCTTCGCGTTAAAAATTTCTCGCTGTCTGAGGGCGAAGCCCGAGTTCGAGAAATTTAGCGAAGGGATGTGATTCCGCCCAAAATGATTGGGGCGCGAACAAAACGGTTTTTCTTTGCCGTTACGAATGCTATCACCTCGTTATTTACGTCGCAGACCCTTTGTGACTTTAAAAACGGTCGAATCCTTTTTCCCTCATTCTCCGGCTTGACCGGGGGATCCAGCAGTAAGATGACAAACGCGCATCCAAAAATGCGTCATCAGAACATCAGCAGATATACCGGAATCAACCCGAACCCCAGCCCCACGATAACCGCAAACGCCACTCCCCCCTTCATGATCAGGGGCATGTACCCGGCGTGGTTGAGCCCCAGGGTCTGAAACAGGCTCCAGAAACCATGGCTGATGTGAACCGCCACCACCAGCACGGCCGCCACGTAAAGCACCACCGTCAACGGCGCGGAAAAGGCGGCGGTCATGATGTCATATACCGTGCGGCCGGTATGATCGGCAAAATGAAACCCGATCAGATGAAAGACCAGAAAAACCAGGATAACAAAACCGGTATACGGCATCGTGGCCGACCCGATGGTGCGGCCGCCGGCGTTTTTCTTCAGATCATATCGCACGGGTCGGGAGCGCAGGTTCTGGAAAAAAAGAACGGTCCCGGTGGTCACATGCACGATGGCCAGGGCCAGCAGCCCCAGCTCGGCCGCATTGATCAGAATGCCCAGGGAATGAAGATGCTCCACGTAAGAATTGAACATGCCGCTGCCGCCGTAAACGCTCAGATTACCGGCCAGGTGCACCGCCAGAAAGCCGCAGAAGCAGAAGCCGGTGACCGCCATCAGTAATTTTTTCCCGATGGAAGAAGTAAAAATCACGAAAAAAGAGTTCATATGGTGACCCCATCCTCCGAAAACTTTTTTATCTCTTCGTCGCTGTAGCCCAGTTCCTTCAAAACCGCGGCCGTGCTTTCGCCGAAAGCGTCGGGCCGGGTGCGGACACCGCCGGGGGTGTCGCTCAACTTGACCGGCACGCCGAAGGTCCTGGCCTTTTTCGGATCGGCCTCGCCGGTTTCAACGATCATCCCCCGCTCTTTGAAAAAAGGATCTTCCAGGACTTCAGCAAAGTTCTGCACCGGCGCCCAGCAGCAGTCCACGCCGGCCAGATCCTGCTTCCACTCGGCCAGGGTTTTTGACGCAAAAACAGCCCGCAAATGGTCGATAATCTCCTGGCGATGAGCTTCATCATACTGCCGCGGAATGTATTCGGCAAGGCCCAGGTGCTGGCAGAGGTTTTTCCAGAACCGGTGTTCCAGGGCGCCGATGGAAATATCCCGGCCGTCTTTGGTGCGATAGGTATTATAAAAAGCATAGCGGTGAGAAAGCACGGCGCTGCCCCGGTCCGGCCAGATGCCGGCCATATGATACATGAACAGGGCCGCGGGCATGAAGGCCAGCATGGAATCGGTCATGGAAATGTCGATGTACTGGCCCCGGCCGCTCTTTTCCCGGGCCGCCAGCGCCAGCAGGATGCCGATGGCCGCGTTCATGCCGCCGCCGGCGATATCAGCGAACTGCACTCCCGGAATGCAGGGCGGCTGATCCGACCGGCCGATCTGATCCAGCACTCCGCACATGGCCAGGTAATTGACGTCATGACCGCTGCGGTCGCGACAGGCGCCGGCCTGGCCGTAGCCGGAGATAGAGCAGTAAATGATGCGGGGATTTTTTTCGGCCAGGGTCTTGTAGTCCACCCCGAGCTTCTCGACCACGCCCGGGCGGAAGCCTTCCAGCACCACGTCGGCGTCGGCCACCAGCCTGGAAAAAATCTCCTTGCCCCGGGGTGATTTCAGGTCCAGGGCTATGTGCTGCTTGTTCCGGTTGACGATGTTTAGAAAAAGTCCGTCCGCCAGAAACCGTTTGTCTTCAACGGCGATCACCCGGGCCCCGTGATCCGCCAGGATCATTGAACAGTAAGGTCCCGGCAGGAGCCGTGACAGGTCGATCACCTTGATGCCGGTCAACGCACCGTATTCGAGCATGACTATTCTCTCCACCTAATCACTTAATCACTTAATCACCTAATCACTTAACCACTTAACCACCTGACCACTTTTACAGCCCCGACATCTTCCCGACCACCAGCTTCATGATCTCGTTGGTGCCGGCGAAAATGGGCAGAATCCGCAGATCACGCCAGCCGCGCAGGATCATGCTGCGCTCGGCCGTGGCCTCTTCGCCGATCAGGTCCAGCACCTGATTGGATATTTTCTGGGTCAGGTCCGTGTGCCAGTACTTGGCCATGCAGGTTTCCCGGACCACGTTTTTGCCTTCCATGTGATCGGCCACCAGTTTTTCCATGAACACCCGGCCGATATGGGCTTCGGTCATCATCTCCACCAGTTGAAAATTGATGGCCTGGTATTTGGAATAAGGCTTGCCGGTGGCGTCCTTGGTCGTCTTGCAGTATCCCACCACGGCCTCGACCATTATTTCCACGGCGAACTGGGCCATGATGGCGCACACCAGTCGCTCCTGCTGCAATTTTTCCATGAGCATGACAAAACCCATGTTCTTCTGCCCCAGGAGATTTCCCTTGGGAATGCGGCAGTTGGTGAAAAAGAGCTCGGCCGTGTCCTGGCTGTGGAAACCCATCTTCTCCAGATGCCGGCCGCGGGTAAAACCGGGCGTGCCGTCCTCGACCACATAAAGCGAAACCGCCTGATGCGGGTTCTCCGCCTTGGGGTCCCTGGCCGCCAGCACCACCAGGTCGGCGTTGATGCCGTTGGTGATAAACGTCTTGGAGCCGTTGATCTCGACCATGTCGCCGTCTTCCACCGCCGTAGTGGTCATGGCAGCCACGTCGCTGCCGGCGTCCGACTCGGTCATGGCCACGGCCGTAATAATATCACCCGAGGTGCAGCCGGGAATATACTTTTTCTTGATCTCTTCCGATCCATAAGAAAGGACATAAGGCACCACGATATCGCTGTGCAGGGGCGCTGCCAGGCCGGTATGGTTGGTCCGGGCCAGTTCCTCGGCCACGATCACCGAATAAAGAAAATCCAGGCCGTGGCCGCCGTATTCCTTCGGAGCGTTGGTGCACAAAAAGCCCTCTTGTCCCATGCGCTTCCAGGCGCTCTTGGGCACGATATGATCCTGCTCCCACTGATCCACGTTGGGAATAATCTCTTTCTCACAGAATTCGCGGAGCCGCTTGCGGAATTTCTCATGTGCTTCCGTATAATGCAGTATATCCATACCCATCCTCCTTCAGGCATAGCCAGAATTATTTTATTTTCCCGACGATTGCTTCCGCGATGATATCCTTCTGAACGCTGACGGGGCCGCAGAACAGATCGATGAACTTGGCGTCACGGTAGAAATGTTCCCCCTCGTATTCAGTCATGACCCCGTAGCCGCCATAAAGCTGGATTGCCTCGTAGGTTACCGCCATGGCCGCCCTGGAAGCCGTCATCTTGGCCATGGCGGCCAGGCCGGCCTCAAGTTTTCCCTTATCAAAAGTACACGCCGCCCGATAAGCCAGGGTTCTGGCTGATTCAATGCCGGCCGCCATATCCGCGACCTTGTGCCAGGTGATATGGAACATGGCTATCTTTTTGCCGAACTGCTCCCGCTGCTTGATATAATCCAGAGCCTTTTCATAAGCTCCCTGGGCGATACCCACGGCCATGGCCGCCAGCAGCACCCGCAATTCATTGAAATAGGCGTTGACCCGGCCGAACCCAGCGCCTTCGGCGCCGAGCAGATGATCCGTTCCAACCTTTACATTATCAAAAGTAATATCAGCGGCCGCGAGCATGTTGCAACTCATGCGGCGGCCGACATCCTGACAGGATATTCCCGGCAGATCCGCGTCCACGATAAACAGGCTCATTCGTTTGTCCGGCGTGGTCTCGGCCTCGTCGGTCCGGCAGAGCACGATATAAAACCC
>CAYSMV010000501.1:0-3060 GCA_964432245.1 uncultured Desulfobacterales bacterium | reverse complement strand
GCTGGCCCTGTTGGGCGCCCTGATACTGGTGCTGCTGGCGAACGGGATCGCGGATTACGGCACCGTGATCATCACCCTGGGAATCGGCGCCCTCGCCGGCTACGGCATCGCCAGGATCGTCAGCATGACCCAGATTCCGGCCCTGGTGGCGCTGCAGAACGGCGCCGGCGGCGCGGCCGCCTGCCTGGTCGCCTTGGTTGAACTGACGCGCGGCGGCCATGGGCTGGAATGGCTCGCCCTGATCGCCGGCGGCGGCGGCCTATCGGTCGGCGCCTTTCCCTTCAGCGGCAGCCTGATGGCCGCTCTCAAGCTGATCGGCCGGAGATGGCAGCGGCCCCGGATGCTGCCGGCCCATAATGTTCTCCTGGCGGCCACCGTCATCGCTCTGTTGACCGCCGGTACCGCGCCGTTCTTTTGTCCCTCCCGGGCGGGATGGCTTTATCTTTTAGAAATCGCGCTGGCGCTCGGCCTGGGGGTGTTGTTCGCGATCCGCGTGGGCGGCGCCGACATGCCCATCATGATCTCCTTTCTGAATACCCTGACCGGCCTGGCCGCGGCCCTCTGCGGCATGGTGATCGACGGCCGCATGCTCATCGCCTTTGGCGCCACGGTGGCGGCCTCCGGATCGGTGCTGACCCTGCTCATGTGCCGGGCCATGAACCGCCGTCTCGTCAAGGTCTTCCTCCCGGACATAAAAGAGCAGCCGCCGGCCCCGCCGCCAAAAGAGTCTCCCCGGCCGATACCCGCGGCCGAAACGGCCCCTGATCCCCGGGAAGCGGCCAGCGTCCTGGCACGGGCCAAAAAGATTATCATCATCCCCGGATACGGCATGGCGCTGTCAAAGGCGCAGTTCAAGGTAGTCGAACTGGCCACGACGCTTCGCAAAGGCGGCGCCGACGTAAAATTCGCCGTTCACCCGGTGGCCGGAAGAATGCCCGGACACATGAACGTCATTCTGGCCGAGGCCGCCGTCGATTATGATGATCTCATCGAAATGGATGAAGCCAACCCCCTCTTCGCCCGGACGGACGTGGCCCTGGTCGTCGGCGCCTGTGACGTGGTCAATCCCTCGGCCATCGACGTCGCAGGCACGCCGATCTCAGGCATGCCGATTCTGGCGGCTCACGAAGCCGGCCGAATCATTGTCTGCAATTTTGACAGACAACCGGGATATTCCGGGGTCACCAATCCTCTTTACGAAAACAGCAAAACCATCCTGCTCTGCGGAGACGCCAAGGCGTCCATCGCGGCCGTCCTGGAAGCGATGAATACCTTAAAGCGATAGACCTTTCGGGAATCTGTATTTTTGTCAAAAACAGGGTTGAAACCCGCGCCGCGTTATCATGATACCAAGGAGACTATTATGGATAAAATGAAAGTAAACCAACTGATGAGATCGATTGTTGAATTTTTCAGCATACCCGGGGACGCCAGTTTTTTGGAGGCTCTTGACGCGCTCGAAGCGGCTGATCGGGAATACAATTCGGGGAAAACGCCCGAGAGGATTCTGCTTGTTCACAAAAAGCCCGGAAAAATTACCGGTAAAATCTCGCCGATGGATATTGTCCAGGGCTTAGAGCCCAATTACAGAACCATAGAAAATATGAAATCCCATTCTTATTACGGGATAGTCCGATCTTCACTGGAAGAAATGAAAAAAAATTTCCGATTATGGTACAGTCCGCTCGGCGAACTATGGCGCAAGGCCAATAAGATCAAAATTCGGGATTTCATCAAAATGCCTTCCGAAGATCAGATAGTCGATGCAAATGATAACATTGATACCGCCTTTCATCTTTTTGTCATGACACGGCATGGATCCCTTTTTGTAATGAAAGACGCCAGAATCATCGGCTTGATCTTATTTTCGGATGTTTATAAAAAAATCAAGGAAGCCATGAGAACAGCGCCGCCTTCCGCCAATTAAAAATCACAGGGGGACGTTTTCACCCCTCGGACATTAACCATGAAAACAATCCTGTATGAATGGGGTAAGCAGACGTTTTTCTTGGCCCTGGGGAGTGCTCTTTGCGCTTTCGCGGTCAAAGCATTTCTCGTCCCTTTGGGCTTTTTATCAACCGGCCTGACCGGCGCGGCGTTGATTATCTATTACCAGTTTCCGGGCCTGCCTGTTGAACTATTGTATCTCGTCATCAATATTCCTGTTTTCTTGTTGGGATGGCGGTTGGTAAGCCCTCGATTTGTTTTATATTCTCTCTGGGGTATGCTGATATACGCGCTGATGCTGAATCTTATCAATTTCCAGATACCTTTAAATGATCCCTTTTTGGGAGCCGTTGTATCCGGGGGCCTCGCCGGTATGGGCGTGGCCATCATTCTGCGATCCTATGGATCCACCGGCGGGACGGAAATCCTGAGCGTGATCTTAAATAAATATTTTTCCCTGAGCGTCGGGGCTGGTTCCGCAGTTATCAATGGAATCGTGCTAACCGCTTCCGTGTTGTTGTTTCCCATTGAAACGGTTCTTTATGCCGTTGTCTACGCGGCGGTACATTTGTTGACAATGGATAAAATTTTTTATGGGTTATCCGGAAGGAAGGCGGCTTTGATCATATCCGTAAAATGGCGGGATCTGATAAATGATTTGGCCTTTCAGGGCAAAATCGGCGTTACGAAAATAAGTGGAAGCGGCGGCTATCAGGGCGACGAGAAAACAATTTTATACTCGGTTTTCAGCCGGAAAGACATGGCAGCGGTTAAAAAAATCATTCTTCATAGGGATCCAGGCGCCTTCATGGCCCTCATGACGGCGGAAGATGTGACCGGGATTCGAGTTGGCAATCAGCCGCACTGGTAGACAACGATGATGGCGCGGACGCTTCGCGCCGCCCCCGTTCTTGCGATTGCCTGCCTCTTTCTAAAAGCACGAAAAGCCCAATCAAATTCCCGGTCAAGCTTCAGACAGCCATCATTCATTATCTAGGGGAACCAGAGGGTTTTCGGCGGAAGTACCGGACAAGGAAACGGAAAATTTTCAGGCAACGGGCTAAAGCAATTTTTTCAAAAACTGGCCGGTATAGGAGTCTTTTACGGCCGCCA
>CAYSMV010000500.1:0-6132 GCA_964432245.1 uncultured Desulfobacterales bacterium | reverse complement strand
GATGAAAATGTATACGGAGTTTTAAAGAAAATGGGGTCTGATGTGTTTGATAAGGGCTATGACCCGAAAGGCGTGGAGCAGAAATGGTATGATTTCTGGGAGAAGAAAAAACTGTTCGCGGCACCCGAGGACGGGGGAAAGGGAGCCCGTTACGCTATTGTCATACCGCCCCCTAACGTCACCGGCATGCTTCACATGGGACACGCCCTGAATATTACGCTTCAGGATATTCTTTGTCGCTATCGGCGTCTGCTGGGGGATAATGTGTTGTGGATGCCCGGGACGGATCATGCCGGCATCGCCACGCAGAACGTGGTTGAAAAGAAATTGCTGGCCGAGGGGACGGATAGACACGCGCTGGGTCGGGAGAAGTTCATAGAACGCGTCTGGGAATGGCGGCGGGAGTATGGCGGGACGATTATCCGGCAACTCAAACGGCTGGGCGCTTCCTGCGACTGGGACCGGGAACGGTTTACCATGGATGAGGGGCTTTCCCGGGCTGTCCGGTCGGTTTTTGTCCGTCTGTATCAGGAGGGATTGATATACCGGGGCGAGTATCTTATTAACTGGTGTCCCCGGTGTCATACCGCGCTGGCCGATATCGAAGTGGAACACGTGGAGCAGAACGGGTATCTGTATTATATCCGTTATCCGTCAGAGGATGGCGGCAGTGGGTTTGTGGTGGCGACGACCCGTCCGGAGACCATGCTGGGGGATACGGCCCTGGCCGTTCATCCGGAAGACAAACGGTATGCTAAGGCCGCGGTAAGGAAAGTCAGGTTGCCGTTGACCGACAGAATTATTCCCGTCATACAGGATAGTTACGTGGATATTTCTTTCGGCACCGGCGCTTTAAAAATAACGCCGGCTCACGACCCCAATGATTTTGAAATTGGTCGCAGACACCATCTGGAATGCATCAAGGTAATTGATGATACCGGTAAAATGACGCCGGAAGCGGGCTCCCGATTTGCCGGCATGGAGCGGTTTGCCTGCCGCAAGGCGGTGGTGGACGCCTTGAAAGAAGCGGGCCTGCTGGAAAAAATCGAGGATTATACTCACAGCGTCGGGACCTGTTATCGCTGTCATACGGTTGTCGAGCCCAATCTGTCCAGACAGTGGTTTGTGAAAGTTAAACCGCTGGCTGAAAAAGCAAGCCAGGCGGTCAGAGACGGTAGCACGAAGATTATTCCGGACAACTGGGAAAAAACCTACTACGAGTGGATGAATAACATTCGGGACTGGTGTGTTTCCCGCCAGATATGGTGGGGACATCGTATTCCCGCCTGGTATTGCGACCAATGCGGCCGGGAAATCGTGGCCGAAAAAAAGCCGGAGGTATGTCCGGACTGCGGCGGCAGAGAATTGAGGCAGGAAGAGGATGTTCTCGATACCTGGTTCAGCTCGGCACTGTGGCCGTTTTCCACGCTGGGGTGGCCCGACAGCACGCCGCTGCTGGAAGCTTATTATCCGACCAGCGTGCTGGTGACGGGATTTGATATTCTGTTTTTCTGGGTGGCCCGCATGATGATGATGGGGCTTCATTTCATGGAGGATGTGCCTTTCCATAATGTTTATATTCACGCGCTGGTGCGGGACGAAGACGGCAAAAAAATGAGCAAATCCACCGGCAACGTCATTGATCCGATTAATGTCATCAATGTTTACGGGGCCGACGCGCTGCGTTTCACGCTGGCGGCCTTTGCCGCGCAGGGGAGGGATATTAAACTTTCCGAGAGCCGTATCGAGGGATACCGTCATTTTATAAATAAACTCTGGAATGCCGCCCGTTTTTCGCTGATGCATGTCGACGAGAGTTGCGCCCATGCTGAACCGGATGATCTTTGCCTGGCTGACCGATGGATTCTGTCTAAACTGGCGGCCGTCAGCTGGGAAGTGACCGACGCTCTGGATCATTATCGCTTCAATGACGCGGCCGCGGCGCTGTACCGGTTTGCCTGGCATGAATTCTGCGACTGGTATCTGGAGGCGGTCAAGCCCGATCTTTACGGCAAGAAGAGCGAAAACCGGAAAGAGGGATCAAAACGCGTTCTCTGGCGCGTTCTGAGGGATATGCTGGTGATGCTTCATCCGTTTATTCCATTTGTTACCGAGGAGATCTGGCAGATTCTTCCGGGGATCGAGGGCTCAATTATGAGGGCCGGTTTTCCCGTGAACAATGAATTGGCCGGCGGGTTGCGGCGGGACGCCGAAGCGGAATCAGAGATGGCGGTGATCATGGACGTGATTACCGGTGTCCGCAATGTGCGGGGAGAGATGAATATTTCTCCCGGGAAAAGCCTGAAGGCGCTTGTTCACGTCGATAATGAGGCGGTGCGGGGAAAAATACTTTCAAATCGGGATATGATCATTAATCTGGCCCGGCTGGATTCTTTGGAAGTTTACCCTTCGGGGGAGAAACCGAGATTCGCGGCCACTTCGGTTGTCAAGGAGGCCACGGTATATGTGCTGCTGGAGGGTGTTATCGATATTGATAAAGAGAAGGCCCGCATCGGCAAAGAAGTGGTTAAAATAGGCAGAGACTTAGAAGCAAACGCTAAAAAATTGAACAACAGCGATTTTTTAAAGAAAGCCCCGGAACGTGTAATCGACAGAGCCCGGACAAACAATCAGGAGCTTCTGGAAAGGAAGGAGAAGCTTCAGGCAACGCTGGATAAACTGATGGGTATCGCGTCATGATTGATATGAATGTCGGCCGCATAATCGAGGCCGCCCTGCGGGAAGATATAGGCGCCGGAGATGTTACCACGGACAGCCTTATCCCGGAGAATGCCCGGGGCCAGGGCTATGTCGTTGCAAAAGAACCGCTGGTTCTGGCCGGAATCGATGTGGCCGGCCGGGTTTTTGAATATCTTGATCCAAAGATAAATTTTGTCGCGGTCCGTCATGACGGTGATAGCATAGATGCCGGTCAGAAAGTTTTTGAGGCCAGCGGCAAGCTGAACGCCCTGCTGAAAGGAGAGCGGACAGCCCTGAATTTTCTGCAGCATTTATCCGGAATTGCCACGCTGGCCCGTTCCTGGGTCGAAATGCTGACTGGAACCCGTGCCCGGCTGGTGGACACCCGGAAGACGATACCGGGGTTGCGGACTCTGGAAAAATACGCCGTGCGCGTGGGCGGAGCGCATAACCACCGCCTTGGCCTGTTCGACGGAGTCCTCATCAAGGATAATCATATCGTGGCCTGCGGCGGCATTTCCGAAGCCGTTCGCCGGGCCAGGCGGACAGCGCATCATTTGCTCCGGATTGAGGTGGAGACCTCCAGCCTCAAAGAAGTGGACGAAGCCCTGGCCGCCGGGGCGGATATTATTATGCTGGATAACATGGACCTGCCGCTGATCAGGGAGGCGGTGGATCGCATTAATGGCCGGGCGATTATAGAGGTGTCCGGTTCCGTGGGCAGAGAACATCTGCGGGAAATCGCCGAAGCCGGCGTAGACATTATTTCCGCGGGATTTCTTACGCATTCCGCCAGAGCCGTTGATTTGAGCATGCGGATCGTCGCGGGCACATGACACGATCGCGTCCAGGCGGACAGAGCTTGCCTTATGGGATAATTCATGTTTCCGATTCGCGATACGAATACTTCGGCGACTCATCCGCTTGTTAATAACGTGATTATCGGTACCTGCGTTGTGCTTTACCTTGTGGAGGTTTCGTACAGCGGCGGCAGGGAGGCTTTTTTTTACCGGTTCGGGATTGTCCCGGCCCAGGCCCGGCCTTTTTCTCTGTTTTCTTATATGTTCCTGCATGGCGGTTTCTGGCATCTTCTTTCCAACATGTGGTTTCTTTATATTTTCGGAGATAATGTCGAGGACCGGCTGGGACCGTTGCGATATCTGGTTTTTTACACAGGATGCGGCCTGGCTTCCGGCCTGGCGCATCTGGCCTTGAACACCGGCTCGGAGATTCCCACCGTGGGCGCCAGCGGGGCCATAGCCGGAGTGATGGGCGCTTATCTGGTGCTGTTTCCCCAGGCAAAAGTGCTGACCATGGTGCCGTTGCTTTTTATTCCTTTTTTTTTCGAAATTCCGGCGTTTTTTCTGCTGGGCATATGGTTTGTGATCCAGTTGCTGAATGCCGCCTCAACCAGCGCCGGAGCCGGAGGCGTAGCCTGGTGGGCGCATGTCGGCGGATTTATAGCCGGTATTGTGCTTTTGAAAATTTTTGGCGTCAAAGCGGTAGAAGCCCCCGTGAACCGCTATCGCCGGATGGTTTCCAGAAAATCGACTCCCCGATTGCAGGTTGTTCATCCCGGCGGCGGCGCTGATGATCCCAATCTGTACGGTAACATCGTTATCACCAGCCTGGAGGGGCTGACCGGGACGGTTAAAACGGTTAATATCCCATGGGGGTTTCATCCCCGGTTTTACAGGGTAAAGGTGCCGGCCGGCATCAAGCCGGGCACCACGCTGCGCCTGGCCGGACTGGGTAAGCGCCTGGCCGACGGATCAGCGGGGGATTTATTTTTAAAGGTGGTTACCAGATGAAATCGATCCGAAATTTTTCCATTATCGCGCATATCGATCACGGCAAATCCACGTTGAGCGACCGTTTTATCCAGATGGCGGAACTGGTGCCGGCCAGGGAATTTCACGATCAGATTCTGGACAGCATGGAGCTTGAGCAGGAGCGCGGCATTACCATCAAAAGCCAGACGGTCCTTTTGCCTTATCAGGCCGGGGACGGCAACCTGTATCATTTGAATTTCGTCGATACGCCCGGGCATGTTGATTTTTCATACGAAGTATCCCGGGCCATCGCGTCCTGCGAAGGCGCTCTGCTGCTCATTGACGCCAGCCAGGGTGTGGAGGCGCAGACCGTCTCCAATCTTTATCTGGCCATGGAGCATGATCTGGAGATCATTCCCGTTATTAATAAAATCGACCTGCCGTCCGCGGATATCGACCGGGTAATGGAGCAGATCGAGGACGATCTTGGCCTGGATTCCGCCACCGCCCTGCAGATATCCGCCAAAGCCGGCATTGGCATAGATGCTGTTCTGGAGACTATTGTCCGCAGACTGCCGCCGCCTAAAGGCGATCCCGAGGCGCCGTTACGGGCGCTGATTTTTGACTCCAACTATGATGATTACCGGGGGACCGTCATCCATTGTCGTCTGTTTGACGGCATGATTCAGGCCGGTGACGAGATCCTGCTGATGTCGACCGGCGCGATATACAAGGTAGAGGAAGTCGGTGTTTTCCAGATCGTTCGCAAGCCGGTCAAACAGCTGACCGCGGGAGAGGTGGGATATATCATCGCGGGGATCAAGACCGTCAGCGACACCCGCTGCGGCGATACAGTCACGCTGAAGAATCACCGCTGTCCGTCGCCCATGCCGGGATTCAGGAAAGCCAAGCCCATGGTTTTCTCCTCTCTTTTTCCCATTGCCTCGGACGAGTATGAAGAACTGGCAGTTGCCATTGATAAACTTCAGTTAAACGACGCTTCCCTGACGTATGAAAAGACGACCTCCGCTGCGCTGGGGTTCGGGTTCCGCTGCGGTTTTCTGGGGTTGCTGCATCTTGAAATCGTGCAGCAGCGGCTGGAGAGGGAGTACGATATTTCCATGATCGTGACCGCGCCCTCGGTCCGTTATGAGATTGTCCGCCATGACGGCAGCGCCGTGTTCATCGACAACCCTGACGCCTATCCCGATCCCGTTCATATTGAAAAAGTGCGGGAACCATATATCCGGGCGTCGATCATGACGCCGGACCGTTATATGGGGGCCGTTATGAATCTGTGCCTGGAACGGCGGGGGATCAATACGACTTATCATTATCTGACCGGCAACCGTCTGGAGATGATTTTCGAGTTGCCGCTGGCCGAAGTGGTCTATGATTTTTATGACCGGCTCAAGACCGTTACCCAGGGTTATGGTTCTTTTGATTACGAAGTAAAGGATTATCGGGAAGTCGACCTGGTCAAGGTCGATATTCTGCTGAACGGAGAGAAGGTCGATGCGTTTTCGCAGCTGGTTCATCGCGGCAAGGCCGTGGAACGGGCTCGGCAGATATGTGAAAAGCTGAGAGACGAGATCCCGCGGCAGATGTTTAAAATCGCCATCCAGGGGGCCATCGGCTCTCAGATCATTTCCCGGAAAAC
>CAYSMV010000499.1:0-2955 GCA_964432245.1 uncultured Desulfobacterales bacterium | reverse complement strand
GCTTCGGCAACGACCCGGACGGCGACCGGCACGGCATCGTCACCAGAAGCGCCGGCCTGCTCAACCCCAACCACTACCTTTCGGCGGCTATCTGGTACCTGTTTCAGCACCGGCCCGGCTGGAAAACCGAAGCCGCCGTGGGCAAAACCCTGGTGTCCACCTCCATGATCGACCGGGTGGCCGGCGACCTGCGACGGCCGCTGCGGGAAGTGCCGGTGGGCTTCAAATGGTTTGTGGACGGCCTGCTCGACGGTTCCTTCGGTTTCGGCGGCGAAGAAAGCGCCGGCGCCTCTTTCCTGCGGAAAGACGGCACGGTCTGGACCACGGACAAAGACGGCATCATCATGGACCTCTTGTCCGCCGAGATCATGGCCGTAACGGGCAAGGACCCTGGCCAAATCTACCGGGAACTGGAAGAGCGGTTCGGGGCCTGCGTTTACGAACGGATCGACGCGCCAGCCGACGCCAGTCAGAAGAAAATCCTGGCCCATCTGTCCCGGCAGGACATCACCGAAAACGTGCTGGCCGGTGAGCCCATCCGGGAGGTGCTCACCCACACTCCCCATAAAAATTCTCCCATCGGCGGGATCAAGGTGGTGGCGGAAAACGGCTGGTTCGCGGCCCGTCCGTCCGGCACAGAGGACATCTACAAAATCTACGCCGAAAGCTTCAAGGGCGGGGATCACCTCAGGCAGATCCAGAAAGAAGCCCGGGAGATGGTCGGCCGGGCCTTTAACCGGAGCATCTCGTGATTTTTTTTGAACAAGGGAGTTGAAACCTGTTCTAATTTCCAGCTCTTAACACAATAGATACCAAGAAACAGGGCAACACTCCGGATTTTAGAAATCAATGGTGAGCGCCCGCAACCCCCAGGGTTGCACCCGGCCCCCGGACTGCGGGCTTCGAAACGGATAATCAGGGTAAATGCGCAGGCGGGCGTAAGTCGGCGTGGACACGGCAGAAACGACAAGACCCCGAGGGGCCAAATCTTAAGATCAGATCCCACGGGGTCTTGCGTTAAACAAGAACCGCTGAAATCAGCGGATTGAATTTTGGCTCCCCAGCACGGACTCGAACCGCGGACACGGTGGTTAACAGCCACCTGCTCTGCCGACTGAGCTACTGGGGATCAAGTCATCTCGACCCAAATTTTTTATATAACTACGGATGCAAAGTCAAGTTAAAACAGAACTTTTTTCCCGCCGGCGACAAGCAGCGTCAAGCATCAAACTTCTCCACCAGTCGCGCCATCTCATCCGTCATTTGAGACAGGTTTCCGGCGCTTTCTCTTACCGACTCTCCGGCCGCACCGACTTCATCCACCACCCGGTTGAGCCGGAGCATATCGGCGGCCACCTGTTTGGAAAGGGCCGCGGATTCCAACACCTGCCGGTTGACTTCAGAACCGCCCCGGCTGATCTCTTCCACATTCCGGGCGATATCTTTGGTGGTTACATTCTGTTCTTCTATGGAGGCGGCTATCGAGGAAACGACCTCGTCCACCTTTTTAATGACCTCGGTAATCCCGCCAATATCGGTTACTGTTTCCGCCCGGAATCGTCCCATGGCCGAAAGATTCTCCCGGATACTTTCAACCGCTTCCTGGGTCTGATTGGCCAGTTGTTTTACTTCCTCTGCGACAACGGCAAAGCCCTTTCCGAATTCCCCGGCCCTGGCGGCTTCAATCGTGGCGTTTAAGGCCAACAGCTTGGTCTGATCGACAATTTCGTTGATAGTGTCAATAATCGTATTAGCCTCACCGGCGCTGGCCTCTAACAGTTTGATGTTTTCAGAGGCCCGGTTCGACTGCGATACCGCGTCACTGGAAATGCCTCTGGCCAGCTCGGTATTCCGGGCGATTTCGTTAACGGTTACGCTCATCCCTTCGATGGACATGGAAATCAGGTTCAGGTTTCTGGCTGATTGTTCCGCGGAATCGGCCACGGCCGACATGCCGGCATTCATCTGCTCCGAGGCCGCCGAGACATTGGCTGACTGAAGCTTCATCTGGTCGGAGCCTATCTGCAACTGATTCGATTTCTCCGCCAGCACCTCCACGGTCTTTCTCAGAACGCTGATATTCTGAACAATATCGGCTACGATCTGGCTCAAGTCCTGGTAAGTCGCGTTAATGCTCAGGGACAGTTCGCCCAGCTCATTCTTGGAGACAAAGGGGTCCTTGCCCAGGTTGCCGTCCGTCAACTTTCCCTCGGAAATGGCGTTGCTGATGGCGACAATGGACCGCAGGGGCTGCTGGATTTTGCGCCTGATATTCCGCAGCATGAGGAAAAAAATCACGATCCCGGCCGGGATAATTCCGAAAATGCTTTCCCAGCGGGTAACAAAAAAAACATACGTCACCAGCGACGAAATCGCTCCGCCCAGAATAATGGAATTGCCGATATTGGTGACAATGGTCTTCTTGTACGCCACCCTCACCATTAACACCGCCACCAGAACCGCTGATCCGGAGCACAGCACATAAGAAAGATGTGGGTTCATCCTGTAATCCCTTTTTAACCGAAAAATTTAATGGTATTTAATGGTTTTGTAAAAATTTGTTATTTATAACAAATCCGCCCTGTTCCGTCAATGTATTCAATCTCCGCGGCAATCTGAATACTCTGTAGCATAAACCCGGTGACGTGTTCGGCTTTAACCGTCATCGTCCGGCATGACCGGATGATCCAGATATGCGGAACCCATTACAAGGAATATTGCCTTTTGATTCTGGATCACCCGGTTAAACCGGGTGATGACGGGCATAAAACCGGCCAGGCAACACAAAGGTAATAGGTAGTGTCCATCCATTTATTATGGATGACACAATTTAGGTTTCCAATCCAGAAATGTGGGTTTTTTCGCAAGGTCAAGGAGAACAAGGGATTGCGCGGAGGCGTACTGGACGTACGCCGCACAAGCAAGCCCGCGGTTTGACGCAGAGATTGCGGAAAA
>CAYSMV010000498.1:0-3726 GCA_964432245.1 uncultured Desulfobacterales bacterium | reverse complement strand
ACGCGCCGTCTCCATATATGCTGCTGGTGGCGATGGTGCGGGAGAGCCGGCGCCGGCCGGTGCCGGATGGATACGAACAACTGGAGATGTACGACCGGCTGTATCATCTCCGTTCGGATATCCCGGCCGTTACTCATGTTGATTTTTCCGCCCGCGTCCAGACCGTCCATCGGGCGACTAACGAGAAATACTGGCGCCTGATCGGCGCTTTTAAAGAATTGACCGGTTGCGGGGTGATCGTCAACACCAGCTTTAATGTCCGGGGAGAACCGATTGTCTGCACCCCGGAAGATGCCTACCGGTGTTTCATGCGGACCGAAATGGATTATCTGGTGATCAACGAATTCGTATTCGACAAACGGCGGCAGCCCGAGTTTTTTGATCGGGAAGGCCGGCGGCAGGTCCACGGTTCAGATTGATCAGGTTGCGGGAGAGAAGATTGATGGGTGAAAGTGTTTTTCGTACCAGGATGGAAATCTTGGATCTGTTTAAAGGATTAGGCGTTGTTTACCGGTCCCGCACGAAAATAGACTGGGAGCCGCTTTTTTATATCAGCCTTCACAAGAGTTCTTATTATATCGAGAACAAGGAAGAATTTGATGACCTGGCCGGGCGTTACGGGCCGGATATTGATCGGTCAGCCATGGCGCCGATTTATATCCGTAAAATCGACGAGACCATCGGTTACGGCGTATTCGCTGATCGGGATATTTGTCGAGAAGACTTTATCGGCGAATATGCCGGCGTGGTGCAGATTTCCGGTAAATACACGCATTGTTTCAAGTCCGACAAGGGATATGAATCGGATTACAGCTGGTATTACCTGGATAATCTGGACAAGTCGCCGGCTCTTGAGATAAATGCGCGTCTGGAGGGTAACGAGATGCGTTTTGTCAATCATGGCGAAATACCGAACCTGCGCGTGGAGCACACGCTTTACCGGGGGCAGTGGGTGCTTTTTTTCACGGCCGCGGTTGATATCGGAAAAGACGATCAGTTGTTGATCAGTTACGGCGAGGCCTACTGGGATCCTGCCTGTCGTAAGCAGATCGCCATATGAGGACCGGCGTTGATCGTATTACGGCGGCTGTCTCGCCCTGATAACCGCAAAAAATATTTGACACACTGTCGTTTCTGATGTTTAATAACTATTTGAGCATAAGCATGATCTGCGGGGGAAGCTGAATAAAATTTCAAAAGCAAAAACCGATGAATTCGTAAAAGGCAAAAATAACCTTTTCCCGTCATCCCTGAAAAAATCGGAATCAAGTAAATTCGGACGGTTTTGTTTTCGGATCAGGCCTGGAATGACGATGTAAAGGCTTTACGAAGCCAGTAAAATTGATTTTCAGGCAAGCCCTGGTCGGAGGTACGGAGTTGTTGGTTGGTCCGGGTAAAGAGGACAATTACCGGTTTATGATCGCGTGGTCTTTGTCGTCGCGTCCAGCCGGTTTTTGAATTTCCGGAGTGAACCGGTTTTGCCGCCGGTAACCGGAACAATATTATCATCAAAGCAAGAGGGAGGTCGTATGCGATACAGCGAGCGTTTCAGCCATTGGAATGGGGTGTTGGTGTTGGTGGTTTTGTTGACCGTACTGGGAGTTGCCATGATGCCGGCCTGTTCCAAAAAGACCGGTGAAGAGGCGGCGCCTCCGGAACAGGCCGCGGTTTCCGAGCAGGTCGAGGAAAGCATGGCCGCCGTGCCTCAGGAACAAGCGCCGGCAGCCGGTATCGAGGGAGAACGGCAGGAAGCGATCAGGCAGTTGCAGCAGCTCCAGGCGGACTTGATTAAAATGCAGGTTGCGGTCATGAATAAACATCCGGAGCTTTTAACAGAGCAGGAAAAGTTGAGCTCGTTGATTGAGGAAAAAAAGAAGGCCATTATGGGGCCGCAGAATGTGAATCTGGAGGAGATTCAGGAATTTCAGAAAAAAGTTCAGGATGAGAGCCTGCCGGAAGAGGAGAAGGCGGAGCTGATGACGGAATTCCAGAAGAAAGTTCAGCTGTACCAGCAGGGGCGAGCTGAAGCCATGAATGATGAAGAGGTTCAGAAAGCTTATAAACAATACGCGGATCATATGAAAGAGGCGATGATTGCCGAAAATCCCCAGGCTTTGGAGAAGATGGAATCTTTCGATAAGATTCAGGGTGAATTGCAGGGTGCCGGAGAGAGAGCCGAGCCGGAGGCTGTGCCGTTGCCTTAATCCGAATGTTGTATTTAAGCCGTGCATGATTTTTCGATGAATTTTTTCAGGACACCCCTGAAAAAGTTCATCGGAAAACATGATGAATATTCTGGTTGTTAATGTCCGAAAGATGTATCAGACCGACTTATTATCTTGATGCCGATCATCCCGCGGTGGCGGCCTTTGCCCGTGATGCCGCCGGTCGGGAACCTTCAGACCGGTCCCGCGCCGTAAATCTTTATTATGCCGTGCGGGACGGTTTCCGTTATAACCCCTACGCCTTTTCAATAGACAAGACGAGATTCAAGGCCAGTTATACGCTTGCCGCCGGTGAGGGGTTCTGCGTTCAGAAGGCGATCCTCCTGGCGGCGGCGGCGCGGGCGGTCAGTATCCCCTCCCGCCTGGGGTTTGCCAACGTCAGGAATCATCTGGCCACCGAGCGTTTGAAGGCGTTGATGGGCACGGACCTGTTCGTGTTTCACGGTTATACAGAGTTATTTATTGAAGGCCGGTGGGTCAAGGCCACGCCCGCTTTTAACCTGAGCCTGTGTGAAAAATTCGACACCAGACCTCTGGAGTTTGACGGTATTTCGGATTCCATTTTTCACCCCTTTGATAATCAGGGCCGGCGGCACATGGAATATGTCCATGATTACGGCGCGTTCGAAGATTTTCCATATGACAAACTGATAGAAGAGTCCCGGCGGTATTACCCGGCCTGGTTTCAAAACGTCAATATCAATTTCGACCAGATCGGCGGGGACTTTGAAAAAGAGCGGGAGGAGGATCGCCAGCAAAGCGGGTAACGCCGTCTAATCGCCCAAGTGGCCTTCCCGGAGCAGGTCGAACAGCGTCTTGACCGGGTTAAAAGCGTTCGAAGGGAGTTCCACAAATACCGTGTTCCAGAAGGCCATGGCGCCGTTCCACAGGCCGGGATGCTCCAGGGCTTTCAGGCTGCGGCCGTCTTTTGATTTTTCCGTGATGATGCCCGCCAGGGGATCTGAAAAGTCAGCCAGGTTAAAAGGTTGTCCCTTGAAGTCCCGGACGGCGCAGGCGATGATAACGGGGTTAAAGTGAGTGGACGACAGCCAGATTTTTTTCTGGCGGGCGTCGCGCGTATCGACCTGCGCCGACTCGATGATCTGGACAGATGTTTCTCCGCGGCTGTTTTTTGTCCAGAAGGGGCCTCCGCCGGGTTCGCCGACGTTTCTGACCACGCCGCAGACCCGCAGAGGACGGTTCAGGCGCGCCCCAAGAGTCTTTCTTGTCTCGTCCGGCCCGCTTCCGGCTGATGTTTCATCCAGGGAAAGGTTAAGATTTTCTGAAGCCCAGGCTGTTATTTCTTCAATCAACCCGTTTTCCGTGGCATCCGAAGCCAGTTGCTCCAGAAAGGCGAATATCCGCTGCTGCAGTTCAGCCAGGAGCCCGCACATGGCGGCCATGGCCGGCGCGGTCTCTTGTCGGACCGGTTCTACGGAGATGTTATCTATGTTTTTGATAAAAATAATATCGCCTTTCAGATTATCGAGATTGTCCAGCA
>CAYSMV010000497.1:0-4949 GCA_964432245.1 uncultured Desulfobacterales bacterium | reverse complement strand
TGGGGCAGGTTGTTTTTTACATTACCAGCCCGCCCCCGGCGCCGGTCATACAGGTGGCGAGGGTGCCGGCCACGATCGAGCGGAATCCCAGGGAGACGATTTCGCCGCGGCGTTCCGGCGCCATGGTTCCCATCCCGCCGATCATGATGCCCAGGCTGCCGGGGTTGGCAAACCCGCACAGGGCATAGGTCATGATCATCATGCTCCTGGGACTCAGGGCGCCTGCCGGCAGGCGGGACATGTCCACATAGGCCAGCAGTTCGTTTAAAATTGTTTTGGTGCCCATCAGCGCCCCGGCCGTGAACGATTCATTCCAGGGGATCCCCATGAGCCAGGCTACCGGCGCCATCAGAAGTCCTAAAATTCGTTGCAGGGTAAGCGGATTGTTCCCCGTGCCGGGCAGAAAGCCCAGCAGGATATTAACCAGGCAGACCAGCGCGACCAGTACGATCAGCATGGCAGTGATGTTGATCAGCAGTTCAACACCCTGAAAGGTACCACGGGTGACGGCGTCCATGGCGCTCCCGGCGTCCCGTGGCGGAATAAATGTTCCCGCGGTCGGCGGAGATGTTTCGGGGATGATAATTTTGGCGATGGTTATGGCGGCGGGCACGCTGATAACCGAGGCCGTCAGTATGTGTCCCATGCCGTCCGGAATCACGCTGCCGATGATGCTGGCGTACAGGACCATGACCGTCCCGGCGATGGTGGCCATGCCGCAGGCCATGATGCAGAAGATTTCACTGCGGGTCATGTCTTTCAGGTAAGGCCGGATCAGCAGGGGAGCTTCCACCATGCCGACGAAAATATTGGCGGACAGTCCCACGCCTTCGGCGCCTCCGATGCCCGCGAATTTTTTTAAAATCCATGAAAATCCCTTGACTATGGCCGGCAATACTCCCCAGTAAAACAGCAATGACGACAGCGCGCTGATGATCAGAACCAGCGGCAGGGCCTGAAAGGCGAGAATAAAAGTCGCCTGGGGGTTGGTGATTTCAAACGGGAAGGGAGAGGCGCCGCCGCCAAGGTAACCGAAAACAAAAGATGTTCCCGCATGGGCGGCCGTTTCAAGCGCCAGGATGATGCGATTGAGCATTCTGAAGAATTGCAGGGAACCCGGGGCCTTTAACAGCATGACCGCCAGTGCGAACTGCAGCCCGATGCCGGCCAGGACGGTTTTAAAGCTGACCTTTCGCCTGTTTTCACTGATCAGCCAGGCGAGGAAGACAAAAGTAATGAGGCCGACAATTCCCTGTATGATCATTTCACGCTCCGCGCGTCAATAAGCGCGAATCCTTTTTCCGGCTTTTGCCGGTGGCAAACGGCCCCGCAAGAGTCAGGACGCGAAGAAAAACGGCCAACGGCAAGTCGTTATTCATATCTTAATGCCTCCACCGGATTGAAACGTGCCGCTTTCCGGGCCGGCCAAAGCCCGAAGACGATGCCGACGGCAATGGAAAAACCCGCGGCCAGAGCGACACTGCTGGTGGTAACCATAGTTGTCCATCCGGCGAAGGCGGAAAGGCCTAAGGCCCCGCCGATTCCCAACAGTGTTCCGAGCAGGCCGCCGCCGAAGGTCATGACCACGGCTTCAATTAAAAACTGCGTCATGATATCCCGTGAGCGGGCGCCGATGGCGATACGAAGTCCTATTTCCCTTGTTCGTTCCGTGACCGAGACCAGCATGATATTCATGATGCCGATGCCGCCGACCAGAAGGGATATGGCCGCGATCGCCCCCAGCAGGATGCTCATGGTTTTCGTGGTGCTGCTCAGCGTTTCCTGGATGTCGCTTAAATTGCGTATATCAAAGGTATCCTCCATCCCTTTTGAAAGCCGTTGGCGGGCGCGAAGCAGCGACCGGACTTCCTGTTCGGCGGCAGCCATGGATGCCTGATCAATCGCTTCCGCGTACATGCCGTCCAGATAAGTCTTTCCCAGCACCCGGTACATGGCGGTCGTCAATGGTATCAGAACGACGTCGTCATTATCCCGCCAGGCGGTCGACCCTTTCTGGGGCAGAATACCGATGACGGTAAAATTTATGCGATTGAGTTTGATTGTTTCCCCGACGGGGTTGGCCTGGCCGAAAAGTTCCTTGCTGACCGTAAGCCCGATCAGGAGGACTTTGCTCCGCTGCCGGATTTCTTTCCGGGTGAACCACCTGCCGATTTCGGGAACCGAATCGCGCATGACGCCGTAGGAATATCCCACCCCCTCGATCCGGGTGTTCCAGTTTTTATCTTTATACACAACCTGACCGCTGCCGCTGACCACCCCGGAGGCGTATCGGATCAAAGGGAGCGCTTCCAGGGCCTCCACGTCGGAATCCAGAAACTGAGCGATATCGCCCGTGGCCGTGTGAACCCCGTGCATCATCGGGGAACCCGGCCTGATGGCCAGCAGGTTTGAGCCCAGAGATTTCAGGCTTTCTTCAATGGACGTTTTTGCTCCGCGGCCCAGGGCGAGCATGGCGATAACGGCCGCGACGCCGATCAGGATGCCCAGGATGGAAAGAAATGATCGCATTTTGTGGGAAAAGACCGATGAAAAAGCCTGTCGAATATGATCGGTGAAGGCGATGCGGCCAATTTTCCCGGGGGAAGCGTCAAGGATGCCGATGCCGGGCGGTTCCAGCGGAGACAAAGACGGCTCGGCGGCGCTTTCTTTTTTTTTGTCCGAGACGATCCGGCCGTCGCGCATCGCGATGATCCGGTCGGCATGCACCGCGACCTCCATCTCATGGGTGACCATGATGATGGTTTTGCCCTGTCTGTTTAACCGTTTTAACACCGCAATGATATCGGCTTCACTTTTAGTGTCCAGGTTGCCGGTGGGCTCATCGGCGAAAATAATAGCCGGATTGTTGATCAGCGCCCGGGCTATGGCCACTCGCTGCTGCTCTCCGCCGGACATCTCGCCGGGTTTGTGATGAGCTCTTTCCGCCAGCCCCACCTCCGCCAGCCTTGCCCGCGCCTCATCTTTCTGGCCGCGTTTGCCGGCGTATATTAATGGCAATTCCACATTTTCAATGGCTGAAGAACGTTGCAGCAGGTGAAACTGCTGAAACACGAATCCGGCCAGGTGGTTTCGAAGGGCCGCCAGCGTGTCGTCGTTAAAATGCGCGGTATCCGTGCCGAACAGAGAGTACTTTCCGCCGTCAGGCCTGTCCAGCAGCCCCAGCACATGCATCAGCGTGGACTTGCCGGATCCGGAAGGGCCCATGATGGTTATAAATTCGCCCGCCTCAATTGTCAGGGAGATATCGCGCAGAGCGTGAACCCTGATTTCTCCGTTGCTGTATGTTCGGGATAAATTGTCGAGCGCGATGATCATTTTTTCTTTCCGGAGCCGAAAGGCGAAAACGGGTTGCCGCCCGACTGCTCTTCCGGAACGACATATTTCTGCCGCCTGATGACGACGATGGCATTTTCATCGATGCCTTTTACAATTTCAGTCTTTTCCGAGTTGGAGAGGCCGAGAGCGACCTCCGTTTCAACCGGGGCCTGATCAGCGGCCTTTTTTACCAGGACGCTTTTTTTCCCGTTTTGCTCTATTATGGCTTCTATGGGGAGCAGCAACACGTTCTTTTTTTCTTTTACGGTAATTTCTACATTGGTGCTCATCCCGGAGCGGAAATAACCGGGTATGGTTTCAGGTATAATATCAACTTCATAAACTGTAACATTATTGAGAATCGTTGATTCGTAGGCGATATGATCTACGACTCCGGGAATCAAGTTGTCGGGGTAGGCGTCCAGGGTGATAACTGATTTCTGCCCGGGCTTTATCAGCCCGATATCCGTTTCGTCCACCTGGGCATTGACGATCAACTGATCGGAAATAACAACGACCGCATCCTGCGTAGTTACGGTCTGGCCCGGTTCAACGGATCGGACAATCAACTCGCCGTCAATGGGCGACATCAGAGGGGTCGCTTTGTATACGTCCTTCCAGTAATCCATGGCGGCTTCGCCCTGTCCCCTGGCGGCGTCAAGCAGCGCCGCCCGTTCCGTGGAGCTCATACTCGCCACGATCTGGCCCTGTCTGATACGATCGCCTTCCTTTACCAGTATCTCTTCAATACGGCCATTGATGGCCGGTTTAATCTCGAGGCGATTTCTGGGTTCGACAATCCCCGTGGTGGATATGGTGGTGGCTATATCGCCGACAAAAGGGTGTAGCTCTTCCATGATATAACCGTTTGACTGGTTTTTCATGACCGGATAACGGCTGAACCAGAAGCCGGCGATAATGGCGATGAGGGCTATGGCCAGAAAAATAATTTTATTATTTTTTAAGATCATATTCCAGCGTTTCTCCTTTTGCCTGGATCCAATAAGCGTGGGCGATTAAGGACTCCTTAAGATACGAGAGGCAGATTTTCCTGTCTCTTTCCAGGTCATCTTCAATAATGGTCCAATTATCAAATGATATCAATCCGTTTGAATATTCAACCTGGGTGATTTTAGCCCGTTCTTCAGACGCTTTTAAAAACGCGTTTCCCACGGCCACCTTTTCGATGGTGTTCTGGAGTTCGGTCCAGGTTGTAAACAGGGTGTAAATGGTCTCATTCAGCCCGCTTTTTTCCTGTGCCTGAGCCTGACGAATGCGTGCCGCCGCTTTTTCCAACTCCGCGAAACGGCTGCCGCCTTCAAACAGAGGGATGGATAATGATAATCCCACGGTCCACTGATCCCTTTCCGGCGGCCAGTCCGAGTCGAGCCTACCGGTCGACGCCTCGGCGTAAACCTGTGGAAAAAAATCTGACTTTTCTGATGCTTTGGCTGATATGGCAATATCTTTCTGGGCGATCAGTTCTTTTAAGAACGGGTTTTCAAGGGCCAGCTTTTCAAAATCGGGAATGCCGGGGGTGTTTTCCGGAATAATCATTTTTCCGGTTATGGAAATCGATTCGCCCTTTTTTCTGCCCAGCTCTTTGGCAAGAC
>CAYSMV010000496.1:0-2981 GCA_964432245.1 uncultured Desulfobacterales bacterium | reverse complement strand
CGCGAATGAAATCTGAAACAGTTGAAAAAAGACGGAGATGTTTCCGAGGACGACGCTTTTATCGCCAAGGACAAAGTCCAGGAGATTACGGATAAGTATATCAACCGGATCGATTCGATTTGCCAGGAAAAAGAGAAAGAAATTCTTGAGCTCTAATCATTCCGCCGCGAACATCCCTGCCATGGACGGCGGCAGGCTCCCGGTGCATATCGCCATTATCATGGACGGCAACGGCAGGTGGGCCAGAAAACGTTCACTGGATCGCTTGGAAGGGCATCGGCGGGGGGTGGAAACCATCGAGACCATCATCCGCGCCTGTGTGGATATCGGTATATCCAACCTGACCCTGTTCGCTTTTTCCACTGAAAACTGGAATCGGCCGGCCTATGAGGTGGCCGGTATCATGGCTCTTTTGAAGGAGTTCCTTCGCAGCCGACGTACGGAATTGCGGGATAAAGGCATCCGGTTTAATGTGGTGGGTAATCTCGGGATGCTGGCGGAAGATGTCCGACAGGTACTGGACGAGACGCTGACGCTTACCAGAGATTGCAAAAAGATGGTCCTGACCATTGCTTTGAGCTACGGCGGTCGGGACGAAATAACCAGGGCCGCGAAGAAACTGGCTGTTGACGCGGCTCATGGCCGGATCGATATCGACGGTATCGATGAAGAAAGGGTTGCCGGTTATCTGGACACTCATGATCTGCCGGACCCGGACGTCTTGATCCGGACAAGCGGAGAGATGCGGATCAGCAATTTTATGCTGTGGCAACTGGCCTATACGGAAATTTTTGTTACGGATACGTTATGGCCGGACTTCGGGCCTGATGAGCTGGTGGCCATTATCAGGGAATATCAGTCGCGGGAACGCCGTTTCGGAAAAGTATAGCGGACACGCCGGTCAATCCCGTTTCGTATAAATGGAGGAAATTCCGCATGAAAAAACCGGATGTGTCGCATGTAAAACGGTGGATAACGGCAATTGTTTTAATACCGCTGGTGGTCTATCTGATTCTGGCTTCCGCCAACTGGTTTTTCGCTTTATTTATCTGCCTGGTTTCCTGTGTGGCGCTTTATGAGTATTATCGTATCGTTCTCCATGTTTCCGGAATTTCTTTTTTCACCGTTATTCCGCTGGCGGGCTTTCTGACGGGCGCGGCCATTGTGCTGGTGGCCATGACCGGCAGCTTTGAGATTATTTGCTTATTAATCTCCTGTATTTTCATATTTTCCGGCGCCGGCGCCCTCTGCCAGTATAAACGCCGGCCGGACGCCATGAACCGGGTGGTCATGCAGGTAATCGGCATGGTTTACCTGGCCCTGCCGTTTGCCATGGTAGTCAGGCTCCATCAGGATCCCCGCGGTAACACCTGGATCCTGCTGCTGCTCATCTTGGTGTTTGCCGGCGATACCGGCGCTTTTTACGCCGGCACATTTTTCGGAAAGCACAAGCTTCTGCCTCAGGTCAGCCCAGGCAAGACGATTGAAGGCGGCTTCGGCGGCATGCTGGCCACGGTCGGCATAGGTTGCCTGCTCAACCTGGTGCTGCCCCATCTGCCGTGGGGTCTGGACCTGAGCCGTTTCCCCTGGGGCCTGGCGCTGCTGTTTTTTGTAGTGGTCAGCATCTGCGGCCAGGCCGGAGATCTTTTCGAATCTCTCCTGAAGCGGGAAGCGGGGCTCAAGGATTCAGGCGTTATTTTTCCGGGGCACGGCGGTCTGCTGGATCGTATCGACGCCGTCCTGTTCGCCGTTCCGATCGTGTATCTTTTCAAAGAATACGTGTTTATCCCATGAAAGGCCTATCCATACTCGGTTGCACCGGCTCTATTGGTCGAAATACCCTCAAAATCGTGGCGGCTTTTCCGGATCGCTTTAGTGTCCGCGCGCTTTGCGCCGGGAAAAACGCGGCGTTGCTGGCGGAACAGGTGCGTCAATTTTCACCTGAAATAGCGGCGGTGATGGATGAGACGGTCGCCCGCGAACTGGATGAGCGCCTGGGCGCCGGACACGGTATTGACATCAGGCACGGCGTCGAGGGGTACCGGACGGCTGTGGCGCTTTCTTCCGTGGACACGGTGGTTTCCGCCATGGTGGGCGCGGCCGGCCTGGCGCCGACCTTGGCTGCTATTGAAGCCGGCAAAACCGTGGCGCTGGCCAACAAGGAAGTGCTGGTCATGGCCGGCGACACGGTCATGTCGCTGGCCGCTGAAAAGGGCGTTTCCATCCTGCCGATCGACAGCGAACACAGCGCCATTTTTCAGTGTCTGGAGGGTCGGGACAGGCGGTTTCTTTCCCGGATCCATCTGACCGCTTCCGGGGGGCCTTTTTTAAACAAAAGCCGCGCTGAGATAGAAAACACCGGTCCGGAAGCGGCGTTGTCTCATCCCACCTGGCGGATGGGGAAAAAGATTTCCATTGATTCGGCCACCCTGATGAACAAGGGGCTGGAAGTGATTGAAGCCGTTTTTCTGTTTGGTGTGCCGGCGGATGATATTGAGGTGGTTATCCACCCCCAGAGTGTTGTTCATTCGCTGATATCTTTTATCGACGGTTCAATGCTGGCCCAATTATCATTACCGGACATGAAAGGCGCGATTTCCTATGCTCTGTCCTACCCGGAACGGCTGCCCGCGACCGGGCCTTTCCTGGATCTGGCGGTTCTGGGCGGGATGACGTTCCAGCGACCGGACCGGGAGCGGTTTCCCTGCCTGGATCTGGCTTATGAAGCGGCCCGCCGGGGCGGGACTCTGCCGGCGGTGCTGAACGCGGCCAACGAGATAGCGGTAAACGCTTTTCTGGATGAGCGGATTTTATTTTATCGGATTCCGGCCCTTATTGAGGATGTCATGGGCAGACACAAGGTAGTGACATCGCCAGCCCTGTCTGATATCATGAGCAGCGACGCTTGGGCCAGGCAGACGGCCCGGGAACTGATTGGGTGACTGGGTTGCCCGGTCAAGCCGGGCAATGACAAAAGAAAA
>CAYSMV010000495.1:0-5009 GCA_964432245.1 uncultured Desulfobacterales bacterium | reverse complement strand
TGGCGGGATTGGCGACATATCGGCCGTAAACGCCGGCCAGTGGACCGTTTGCAAACCATTCCAGCCAGCCGCAGGAATCAACGATATGCATCAGAACCGGTCCTTTTTTTCCCGGAAGCCGTCAGTTTTCACGCCGGCGGCAATGCCGCGCATGGATTTGATGCTCATTTCCGGAACCAGAATCAGCATACCGTCCTTTTCAATGACCATCAGCTTCTGCTTGGGCTTCAGGTTCAGGCGCTCCCGGGCCTGTTTGGGAATGACTACCTGAAATTTACTGGAAATCGTTGTCTGCATAAAATTCTCCAGATTATTTATCGATATAAAAATGGTAAGAAAATTTGATCGGCCTGTCAAGCATTAAACATGACACACCGGACAGGCATTGTTACTTTTCGTCCAATTGCAAGTTTTCTTTCGTCCAATTGTCAGATATAAGGCGTCCAATTACCGGTAAGACCAGGGCGATACTGGAGGCCGGCTCGGAGGACGGGATGACGACGGGAGGCCGTGTCAGTCAGGATCCGAATATTCCTCGTCTATGTCTTCCGGATCTTCCGGATCGGATTGATCCATCTCCCCGGAAGAATCTTGGTGATCTTCGAACAAGGGAAAGATAAATTCTTCCGTCCTGCCGTCTCTACGATGTTCTCTGTCGCGCAAGGCCTTCTTGTCTTCCTCATGATGTTTTCCAAAACAGATAATCAGCGCGACAATAAAACAGAATATTATCCAGAACCAGGTCATGTTAAGCCCCCGGGGGAGAGCGGACCCACTCCAGGCTGAGCTTCAGAACGTTGAGAAAAGGCTCGATGGTGAGGTTTTCCGGGGTGTCCCATTTCTGGTGATAGAACTTCACCATCTGCTGGGGGATCCTGAAAGGCAGAAGCGTCGCGGCCTTCAGCCCGGCCTGGCTGAAAGAGCCGGTGTCGGTGCCGCCGCCGCCGAAGGGAAAAGGTTTTACTTTATAGGGCACGCCGGCGCGTTCCGCGGCCGCTGCAACGCTCTTCACCATTTCCGGATCGTTCTTGACGGTGCCGTTCACGTCCGAGGTCAGGATGATGATCTCCGGATGGGCGACGGTCTCAAAATTCAAAAGACGCGCGTCCAGAGCCTTCAGTTCATCCAGATGACGCGCCACATAGCGCCGGGAGCCCCGCAGCCCGGCCTCCTCGCTGCCGAAGGAGACAAACCGTATTTCCGTTTCCTCGGGAATACAGGAGGGGTTGTTCACCAGAAACCGGCACATGGCCGTGGCCAGGGCGCTGGCCGAGAGGTTGTCCGCCGCGCCGGGCACGATGCCCCCGCCCTTGCCGCCGCGATTGAAAAAAGCGGCGAAGATGACGGCCGGTATGACCGGGTAAGCCAGGGATACGCCTCCCAGGGTGCCGGCCCGGATCGCGCCGGGGCTGTTGAAGACAACGCCGGCGAGCTGGATAAAAGAAAAAACCAGCATGGCGAAAAACCCGAGAAACAGGGTGACCACGGCGACATAATAGCCGTATCCTAAAAACCGCAGCCAGGTCATCTCCAGGGCGCTGTCGTGATGTCCCCCCAGGATGAGGAGGCGTTTCACGTTCTTTGTCCCGGGCTTCCGGAGGGCGCCGATGACATTGACCGAGGTTTTCTTTTTGAACACGGGCTCCGCAAACTCATAATAGAGAACAAACTGAAAAACGCCCGTCAGCGCCGTGAGCAGCGCCAGAAGAAAGGCGGCGGAGGCGCTGACCCCGGGGGAAAGCCACGCGAACCGGTTGATGGAAAGATTCAGCAGGACGGCGATCAGAATGAGCACCGCGCCGATGGGAAGCCAGCCGAGAAATGAGCCCGGCGCCACGCTGAAATCCTCCGCGGCGACGTTGTCCGCTCCCAGGTGGCTGGCCAGTTCGTTTTTGATGATCATCGCGCGGGCGCGCTCCTGGGGGCTTCCCGAAAGACCGGGGCCAACCTCCGCGCAGATTTTTTTGACCAGATCGAGCGCATACTGGGCGTCGGCGCTGGTGATTGTCGGTGCCATGGGTAACCTCCTCCAGTCTGCAAGATGAGCGGCTGCTCGTTGTTATCGATGATAGAACATACGCCCTGTGTGTCAACATGTTTTTATCCCGCCAGAGCAAGAACAAAAGGCGTTGCCGTGTCATGAAAGCGATATCATTGATTGACCGATATGGGGCCGATAAAAAAACATGGTATGTCCATAATAGGCTTGACATAAAGTAACGGCTCGTTCAGTGTGTGAGGTCATTATTCTGCTTCCCGGTTTTACCGTCCGGCCGATGGTTTCGCGGCGATGATCAGCGGGATGAATATTTATAAACGGAGAATGCCATGAAAAAAACGGCGATCCTCATCACCTTTATCACCCTGTGGGCGCCGGCTCTTTTTGCTCTGCCGGAATTCGGAGACGCGGGGCTGAACGGCCTCACGGAGGCGCAGAGGCAGGATCTCGCCGCGGGGAAAATCATCTTCGCCACCGAAGGCTCGATATCGAAAGCGGACAGCGAAATTATTTACGCCGCTATTGTTTTCGACAGGCCGTTGGAAGAGACCTGGAGCCTGATCGCGAAAACGGAAGACCAGATCAAGTACCTGAGCAGCATTAACGACTTGAAGATAATCCGCAAGGGCGGCTCCACGGACAACATAGAGTTCTCAGTGTCGGCGGGGCCTTTCACCAAAACCTACCGGGTAATTCATCGTTTCAGACCGGATAAAAAGGGGCTTGAGTGGAGCCTTGATCCGTCTTTTGACAACGACTTCCGGGAACTGACCGGGTTCTGGCGCTTCTACGATTTCGGCGACGGGAAGACCCTGGCACGGTACGGCAGTGATGTTTCAATATGCGGGGTCCCCGGCTGGGCGGAGTCGCTCTTCAAAAAAAGGGGAATAAACGAGGCCCTGGGACAGGTGAAGAAGTACGTGGATTCCGGCGGCGCCTGGCGCTGCGAAAGATAGCCGCGGTAAAAATCCGCGATTCATAAGGGAACAACGGGTCAATCCTGATCTGGATCCCCCGGTCAAGCCGGGGGATGACGTGCAAAAAACGTCAAGCCGGGAGATGACAGCCATTTTGGGTCTGGATCCCCCGGTCAAGCCGGGGGATGACGTGCAAAAACGTCAAGCCGGGGGATGACAACTTCTTTATTTGGCCATCAGGTGGGTGACCGCTTCTTCCAGACCATCCAGCGAAAGTTCGAACATAGGGAACACCTGACGGATGACCTGAATCGTCTGGGTGTAATTCCACATGCGGCCGGGCACGGGATTCAGCCAGGCACGGTGGGGGAAAATATTCGCCAGGAACCTTAACTGGTCGATGCTGGAGTGGCGGCTTCTTTCGTCCATGTAAATGGAACCGTCCCGGGCCATGAGTTCGTAGGGCGCCATGCTGGCGTCCCCCACCAGGACCAGGCGGGTTTCCGGATCCAGGCGGACAAAGTCGGCTACCTTGTGCGGTTCCTTGTACCGGGTCGTATCCTTCCACAGGTTATCGTAAATGGTATTATGGAAAAAATAGGTCTTGACGTCCTTGAACTGGGCTTTGGCGTAGTCGAACAGGGTCTGAACCACTTCCACATAAGGGTCCATGGCCCAGCCGCCGTTGTCGATAGCGAGGATAACCGCCAGGCGGTCCTTGAGGCTGCGGTCAAACACGATCTCGATCTCTCCGCCGTTGCGAACCGTCTGGTAAATACTCTTGTCCACGTTGACCTGGTCCAGGGGGCCGGAGGGGATCATGTTGCGCAGGCGCTTTAGGGCTTCGCCCACCTGGGCCTGGGTCAGGGGCCCGCTGCGGGAGTAGTCCTTATAGCGTCTTTCCATGGCGACCTTGACCGCCGATTTTCCCCGGGAGGCGCCGCCGACGCGCATGCCGCCGGGGAAACGCCCGGAATGGCCGACCGGCGAGGTCCCGCCCGTGCCGATCCAGCGGTTGCCGCCGTCATGGCGTTCGGTCTGTTCCTTCAGCCGCTGCTTGAAATATTCGACCACCTCTTCCGGCGTCATCTTGGCCAGCTCGGCGGCATCCATGCCCAGCATGTCCGCCAGTTCCCGCGGATCCTTGAGCCACTCTTCCAGCAGGCCGCGGACGATCTCGTCCAGCTGCCAGTCGTCGACTTCCGGCAGGTCGGCCCCCTTGAAATAATGAGCGAACATCTGGTCAAAAAGATCGAAATACCGCTCGCTCTTCACCAGGATGGTCCGGCTGGCGGTATAGAATTCATCCAGGGAGTTGACCAGACCGGCCGCAAATGCCCGGTGAAGCGTCATAAAAGAGGTCGGCGTGACCGGCACGTTGATCTCTTTAAGGCGATAAAAAAAATCAATAAACATGGTTTACCATCCGGCAAGACTAATATGACCTTGTCCGATCCAGCGCGTCAAAAGCCTTTTCGTAATCCCTGCTTTTTTTGAAAAGAATGCCCAGAAAAGGGATCTCCCCCTTGAGCAGCTGTTTGGGCTTGAAATCAGGATCATCCTTGAGCGCCCGGATCCAGTTGATCAGCTCCCGGGTGGCCGGTTTCTTTTCAATCGACTCCAGCTTGCGCAGTTTGTAAAACGTGTCCACGGCATTGTTCATCAGGTCATCGCTGATATCGGAAAAATGCACCCCGATAATCTTCCGCATCATCTTGGGGTCCGGAAAGGCGATGTGATGAAAATTGCACCGTCCCAGAAAAGGATCGGACAGGTCTTTTTTGGCGTTGGAGGTGATGATAATCACCGGACGATGCCGGGCCTTGACGGTGCGGTCGACTTCCACGATATCGAAGGTCATCTGGTCCAGAACGTCCAGCATGTCATCCTGGAAATCGCTGTCCGCCTTGTCGATCTCGTCGATCAGCAGAATGGTGCGCTCTTCGGCGGTAAAGGCCTGACCGATCTTGCCCATGCGGATATAATCCTCGATATTGCTGACGTTCCGGGAAGAATCGCCGAACCGGGCGTCGTTGAGCCGGGTCAGGGTATCATACTGGTAGAGAGCTTCCACCAGCTTCATGCTGGGCTTG
>CAYSMV010000494.1:0-11340 GCA_964432245.1 uncultured Desulfobacterales bacterium | reverse complement strand
AGCCATTGCGTCCGGTTCATCTGCTCACCTCCTTGGGTGAAACATAAACCGGACAATTTATGTGCTACAACACCGGACAGTTTATGTGTTCTCTACAATATTTATTGAATTGGGTTGCATTAAAAAAAACAACGAGTTATAATTATTTATAAAACCGCCCGGCATGGTTCGGACTGTGATTTATTCAGCAGGCATTAACTTCCCAATGCCTTTATGAGTTTTATGGCCTGCCGGTGACGATTACCGATAGAACTTCGTGGGGGGTTGAAGACGGCCTATGAAAAAAAGTATCGCGATCGTTTTTTCAGTCGTATTGGCCGCATGGATCGGCTTTATGATTTATCAACACCATAAAAAAAAGCAGACGGATGATGTTTATGTGGCCAGCACTTACAGCCAGATGACGGAAGCGGCCAATAAAAGCGCCAAAGCCGGCTTAACCTTCATGGGAATGTCGTTAAAAAGCTATTATGAAAAAAACAAAAAATATCCCGAGAAGCTTTCCGAACTTTATCCGGATTACTTAAAAGACAAATCCTTTATTGAAAATGTCAACTGGATTTACGAACCCGGAAAAGACGACTTCAAACTTTCCAAGACGGTTGTCAGCCAGGGCCGACAGGAAACGGCCTATATTAATAAAAGCCTGATGCCGACATCGGATGAGGATAAAAGAGCCCTTGTCGCCGCGCGACAACGCCCGCAGAAAGCAACAACACCTGGCGCGCAACAGGGCGTCAGCCAGCCCGCAACGCCCATACCGGCCGCTATGGTCGCCCAGGCTCCCGCACAGCCTGCAAAACAACTCAGCCAGGAAGAATTAGCAAAATTAAGAAAAGAGCTGCTGGAGAAAATGGCGGATGATATAAAGAAAAAAGAGCAGTCACTGGCAAATCTTGAGAAAGAAGAAGAGATCGATTCTTTTTACACCATCGCGGGAGAAGCCCCGGAAGTCGGTTCTGACATCGGCGAACGTTATCTGGTATGGAAAAACGTCAGTGGCGCCCTTGGCTTCGGTAATATAGTCTATCCGGACTTAAGAAAAAACTTGATTTATAAAGACGGCAAATGGCTTACCGCTTCCTCAGCCACGCCCGAAACACCGGAAGCCCGGGAAAAATCGCCGACGGCCGGCATACTTGAAAAACCGGTTTTCAGCCCTGAATATCTCGTCCGAAAGCACGGGGAGAACTACCTGGCCTGGAAAGATCAAAGCGGTGCCATCGGTTTCGGAAATATTGTCTATCCGGCGTCACGTGATCACTGGGTATTCACAAAAGGAGAATGGGTGCTGGTGAACAGGGCTCCCCTCGACGCTCCGGGGAAAAGGCCCAGCCGGGACTTTTCAATAATCACCAAACAAGAACTGGCGAACAGACTTGGCAGGACCTTTCTGCTCTGGAAAAATAAAAACGGCGAGTTGGGCTTTGGGAACGTCATCTATCCTGACCAGAACGACATAGTCATCTACAATCCCGGCGGCGTCTGGGAAAAAACAGATAACGATAAGCCTTCAGGAGGGCCATCATGATGGATAATAACCGGGGATTCACTCTTATAGAACTGTTAACTATCATGGCCATTATCGGCATCCTGGTCCATCTCAGCTTCTCCGCTTCAATCTCTTCCAGAGGCCGGGCGGGAGACGCGGCCGCGATAGCAGAATCCAAAAACCTGGTAACCGTCGCGGCGGAAGCTTTTATTGACGGTGAATACGCCAACTTCACTCACGCACCGGGAGATGGCCCCAATGTCGGGCTAAAAGAAAACGGTTCCTATGTGTTCCATCTGTCAGCGCAGGTAAAGGCAATGATCATCGGGGTTGATCCCGCTTTAAAACAGGGCTACATGGAGGCTTATGTATACCATGCCGGCGGGACACATGATGATTCCAGCTTTTCCGGCAAACGCACGTTTTATTGCCTGGTAGATGAGAAAAACGGGCTTATAACAGCCCCTGAATTTTAATCGCCGACCGGCCTTGAACCATTTCAGCGTGTTCTATTCAATACCTCGTCCCGGCCTGTTGACACCGTCATCAAATAACAGGTTCTCAATCAACAGGCAATCATTCCCTTGACATCAGATAAGCTGTCTGCCAAAAATACCATCGGTATAAAAAACAATACAGAATAAAAAAAGACAATGCCTGTTTACGAGTATACAGCCATTAATGCCGGAGGGAAAACGATCACCGGCATTATCGATGCTGATAACGAATCGGACGCGCGGGAAAAACTGCGGTCCGGCAATGTCTTTCCCGCGACCATCACGGAAGCCTATGAGAGCGTACGCTCTCCTGGAAAGCGGAAACACTCCCGTTTTTTCAGGCTGTTTTCCGGAATCAGGGCCCGCGAACTGACGCCCACTACCCGCCAACTGGCCACCCTTGTCGGCGCGGGATTTCCACTGGTTTCCGCCATTTACGCGCTTATTCCCCAGACCGATTCACCGGCCTTGAAAAAAGTCCTGTCCCGCACCAAGGACTCCATTGAAGAAGGCAACAGCTTTGCCGATGCCCTGACTGAATTTCCGGACGTGTTCTCTCCTTTATTCATCAATATGGTCAGAGCGGGAGAAGCTTCAGGCACCCTGGAAATCGTTCTGGAGCGACTGGCCGAAATAAATGAAAACCGGCAGGTCCAGAAAAACAGGATCATTTCCATCCTTGCCTATCCTGCCGTTATGACGGTCCTGGCTTTCGGCATTCTGATTTTTCTATTAACCTCTATTGTCCCGGAATTCATCTCCATCTTCTCGGATATGAATCAGGCGCTGCCCTTACCCACGCGAATAATTAAATTCATCAGCGACCTGCTGGCGTCCTGCTGGTGGCTTTTGCTAATACTCATGATCTCCTGTTTTACGCTCTTCAATCGCCTGAAAAAAACAACCAGGGGAAAATATCTGATTGACAAAACCCTCCTGCGTCTACCCGGAATCAAAATCATAGCGACAAAAATCGCGGTCGCCAGGTTTTCGCGCACACTGGGGTCTCTTCTGGAAAACGGCATCCCCATGCTGACCGCGCTGGATATTGTAAAAAATATCGTCGGCAACACCATTATCACGGAGGCGATTCAGGACGCCGGTCAAAAAGTCGAAAAGGGAATGGGCCTTGGTATAAGCCTGGAAGAAGCCGGGGTTTTTCCCCCGCTTTCCGTGCAGATGATCAAGGTCGGTGAGCAAAGCGGCGGGCTGGAAAAAATGCTGCTGAAAACCGCGGATGTCTTTGAAAACGACGTTGAGTCGACGCTGATCAGCCTGACATCGATACTTCAACCGTTACTGGTCGTGTTTATGGGAATTATTATCCTGTTCATCGTTTTATCTATTATCCTGCCGATTTTTGAAATGAACCGGTTGATCGTATGAATTGCCCGCTCACCGCCCGCAAAAAGAATCATTCCAAAATCGAGGAACACGCTTTGTCATGGTTGCCGGGGAGATTTGTTTTTTAATCCGGGACCAATTTTCGGAATAAACGGCATGCGGACAACACTGACGACGAAACCGATTATCCCCCCCGCGACAGCCCCCGGCACAGCGCCGATCAGGCCGGTCACCCCGCCTATAACGACAATGACGAGTCCCAGAATAATAAGGGCGATAAAAAGCGACGGCAGCCCCAGAAGGATAATAGCGGCGACAAACGCAACGATATTCTGCAGCCCTATATGGATCCAATCGGAGAAGGCGCCGGGCAGGGCTTTACAGTAATAAATCAGAAATTTTCCGACAAACCACAAGGCAGTCAACCCGCCGGTTATGGCGCCGCCGATCATGGCGCCGTTCTTGACATGGAACATAATTGGACTGATCATGATCTCGATGGAGGGTTCCTCCGGTGCCAGTAACGCTTCTATTGATTTGCGCTCACCAATCCGATTCTTTTGGCAGAAAAGATAATAAGCGAGGCTGCCGTCAATGAGCTTGTTTCTTATCTGCTCAATATCCGTTGACTCAAAAATCATTTCTCCCCGAGGATCGAAAAATTGCCACAGCCTTCCAAGATCATGTTCAAGCCGAAATTCTTCAATATCATTTTCTATGGTCTTTCTGACTTTTTGATCCCTGCTTTTGCCATAAGCGTCTTCCAGAGTTAGCAACCCTCGCTCGACGCTTCCATTCACCGCCAGCGCTTCCGCAAGCGTTTTGAAAATTTTCGTCTGGCCGCTCGCTGCGTATTCAACAGCTTTTTGAGCATGAAAGAGAATTCTTATTTTTTCTTCTGCCCGGCTGTATCCGGAATCACTCTGCGAAACGGGTTTCAAAAAATTGAGGGCGATCTCGTGATGGGCCTCCCAGTAATCAGGTTTCAGCTCTATACATTTTTCAAGTTTCGCGATCACCTCTTTGAGGGAGCCGCCATCAAGCAATAGCTCCTGAGCCTCCTGAAAATAATGCTCCGCGCTGTCCCCGCCTGTTTTTTCGATTGTCAGCGGCTGCCCGGTGGACGCTTCCATCGCGCTTTCCGACGCCGGCATGGAAGATACAACACTTTCCGCGGCCAGGACCGGTTGGTTTGCCTCCCGTTCATTTTCTCTTTCGACAGACGGGGCAAGTTTCAATAAACCGGCTGCCGTCGAGACGGCATTGCGGGATAACGCCGGCTCCCTGACGGCGGTCAAGAATTCTTTGTTGTTCGCCTCCAGGGCTCTTCCCAGAGAATTTATATACTGCGAAACATCGCGAACAAACGTGATACGTTCCTGCCCCGTCAGAAACGCATAGGTGTTACGATCAACCGCCAGCGCATTGTTCTGTTCGTATAAAAACCGAATGAAATTTTTTAATGTCTCCGGCGCCGTTAGTGAGACGACATTGGGAAACTCCTTAAATTTAATTCTGTCCACATCGGTTATAAACGGACGGGGAAATCCCCTGACAAACAAAAGGAGTTTCTCTTTATTTCCGGTCGTTGCTGCTTCGGTAAAAACCGATAAAAGAATTAGATCAGATATTGCCACGCTGCCCATGTCCATCCGGTTGAAATTAATCCCGCCATAGGTGCTGGAAAGAAATGGATACTGCAGGGTCGGGAACTGAGTGGTGCTGCCCGTCTCCAGCGTCGTAACTACGGCCATTGCCGGCCCCGCCGCCACTATGCTGCATTTCGCACCGGCCTTCAGCAAGGCATTTTTATACTTTTCGGCGGTTGCCAGGTCGATCTTTTTTTTAAGCGCGATGGACTTACCGGAAAAAAGATTTTCAATCCCTGCAATATCTTTCTTAAAAAGCAATGCCAGATTTGCTTTCACCTCATCGACATCACGGACCGGATCAACGGCGCCATCAAACATGATGTTATAAAGAGGTTCTTCCATAATTTTTCCAGAATATAAAAATCGCTTTATGGTTAATGATTATCGAGAGAATGCCTTGATGCGCGGCATCCTGCAGAAACGACCCGGCCTTTATTCTTAAAACGGCACATGCACACGAACCATGGCGCCCTCCCCTTTGGCCGCGGGGAGAAGATCAACCCGGACATCGTCAAGTCGATTCAGAAAATCACGGGAAATTTTTCTGTTGTATTTATGCGCCGCCGACACGGAACCGTAAATACTTCCCGCGTAAAAGCCGGATCCCACCAGAGCGATCACGACGCCCAGGGCCTCCAGATCACTGTCAAAGGCCTCATAAGCGGCATAAGCCAGGCCCCCGTTAAACAGGAAGCTCATCAAGGCGTCATGATACCTGCCGCAATAAAGATATCCGGCGCCGGGGAAAAGGGCCAGCCCCCCCGCCAAATCCGGATTTTTCCGTGACATAAGAGGCCCCTCTTGATCTGTTTCCACAAGCTTTAACCGTTCAGCCAGCGCGCCCACCTTGTAAACGCCCCGGTTCTTATCACTGATTCTGGCAAAATATTCCCCGGCCCTGCTGATCGCCGCGATATCCAAGAAAGCGCCTGCTTCAAGATAAATCCAGCCGATATGATAATAAGCCCTGTCTCGCACATCGATATCATCAACCGCCGCCGACAACTCTTTTAATACAGCCACGGCCGGAGACTGCCTGCCAAGAGACGAATAACACCGACTGGACATAAAACAGGCTTCAACGGCATGTCTGTTTTCAAAACCAATACTGCAAATTTCTTCAAAAAGCGATAAGGCCTTCTCAAAGTCCTTTCTCATGAAACAGGCCAGGGCGACCTGAAAAGAAGCATAATCCGCTTCGGCGTGATCCGGGAAAAAATACAAGAATCTGCGGTATTCGGTTATGGCGCTGTCATATTCCGCCTGGTCAAAAAAATTATCCGCCAGACCAAGCTGCTGTTGCGCTGAAATCGTCAAGACCGATGATCCGCCCACGGCCGGGTTAACAATAAAACAAAAAAACAGACCGGTCAGTACCGCTGCAAACAATATTCGCTGCCTTCGTCCCTGACTACCTGGCCCGCCAGAAATCATTCTCTTCCACCGGATCATAGCACCGCCACTCCCCATCAACGATAATTGCGGGGGCTATTGATAATTCATCTCTTCCGCAACGCAGCAACCGGTCACACGTCATGATCCATCCAAGGATAAAGCCATGCTTATGAAAAGCATCCAGGCTGTATTGCGAACAGCAGGGATACATGGGGCACCTGTCGCCATCGATGGGGGATATATGCTTCCTGAAAAAATCGACGGCTGCCGGCACGAATCCCTCTCCGGATATGCCGGAAAAAGCAACGCCGTCGTCCAGAAAAGGCCCTGGGGGTTGATTCTCTTCACTGAAGCCTGGAGAGTAGATCGATGTTGCCATCAGAACAACAGCCGTAATAACCTTAAACGGTTTATAGCGCATACGACCTGCGCGATTTATTCCTGATAATTCCGTCAAAAACACGCGACCCCGCTTGACATGGTTTCTTATGAGAATGAATTATTATCTCTGTGTGACGCGCAGGACCTCGGCAATACTGGTAACGCCTTCCAGAACCTTCCTGATACCGCTTTCTCTCAAGGTCTTCATGCCCTGCCTGACGGCTTCCGCCTCGATACGGCCGGAATCATGCGTCTTTAATATCATCTTCTTAATGGTGTCATCCAGCACCATGATTTCAAAAATAGGCGCTCTACCGCTATAACCGGTGTTCAAACATTTAGCGCATCCCAGCTTGCGGTAAACGGGGACACCAGTAAAATCCCGGGGGTCCCCTCCAATACTTCTGATAGCCTGCTCATCCGGGATGTATTCTTCCTTGCAATACGGGCATAAAACGCGAACCAGCCGCTGGGCCAGCACCGCGATAACGGAAGATGATATCAAGAAAGGCTCCACACCGATATCCACCAGACGAGTGATGGCGCTGGCCGAATCGTTGGTATGCAGCGTCGAGAGCACCAGATGCCCGGTCAGAGCCGCCTGAACGGCTATTTCAGAGGTTTCCTTGTCGCGGATCTCACCGACCAGGATCACATCCGGATCCTGCCTGACGATCGACCGCAGGCCACGGGCAAACGTCAGCCCTATTTTCTGGTTGACCTGGATCTGATTAATACCGCTGATCTGGTACTCAACCGGATCTTCGATGGTAATAATATTGATATCAGGGGTGTTGATCGAGGATAAGGCCGCGTAAAGGGTCGTCGTTTTCCCACTGCCGGTCGGGCCCGTCACCAGAATAATACCGTTGGCATATCGGATCAGACCATGCAGGATATTGTATTCCTCCTCCGGCAGTCCCAATTCCGTCAGCCGCAGGAGGGTGCCGGATTTATTCAGCAGCCTTAACACCAGACGCTCCCCCGCCGTAATCGGTATGGATGACACCCTGATATCGACTTCCTGATCTCCAGTCCTGACCTGCAATCTGCCGTCCTGGGGGAGCCGCTTTTCAGCAATATTCATATTGGCCATTACCTTGATCCGGGAAACCAGCGCCGGCTGAATCCGTTTCGGGGGGGTAAGAAAATCGTATAATATACCGTCCACACGATAACGAATCTTAAAACTGTCCTGATAGGCTTCCAGATGAATATCACTGGCCTGAGCTTTAACGGCTTCGGAAACGATGTGATTGACCAGCCTGATAATCGGAGCGGCGCTGTCGTCATCAAGAAGGTCGGCGGTGCGATCGATTTCGTCCATAATATCATCGGCGCCCTCCATGTCCCGGACCAGTTCCTCGGCTGCTCCTTCTCCTCTGTCATACAAACTGCTGATGGCGGCCCGGATGGCGTCACGTGTCGCCAGCACCATGGAATAATCTTTCGCGCCGAGGATACGGACAAAATCATCGATCGGTTCCAGATTGGTGGGGTCATTAATCGCTATCAGGCAGCGGTCCCGGCGGGAGGAATCTTCTACCGCAAGTCTGACGGGCACCATGAAATATCGCCTTAAAAACTGAGCCGGCACGCTGTCGACAAAACCATTATAGTCCTCGGCGGTGGGCAACGTTTCATTAAAGGGAATCCCATAAAGAATACTTCTGGCTTTGAGCAACTGCTTCTCCGTAATAATTTTTCTCTTGATCAGCTGGCCGGCGACATTTGCCCTTTCCCCTTCAAACAACCTGTCGACTTTTTCCAGCTGCTGCGAAGAAAGATCCAGCCTTTCCCTGATTATTTGCAATAACCGCCTACTCATTTCACGGGTTCCCCGGATATAGCCTTCCTAATTTAAAGGAATTTATCCTCCGGACGGCCCACCACCGCCCTCATTTACTTTGTTACCGCCGGCATCCCTTCACCGCCGGTTTCCCCGGAATCCGCACCGGCTTCGGCCGAAACATCTTCCACAATATAATCTCGATCAAAAAATACGTTCTTTATCACGTTCTCTTCTTCATCTGATTCAGAGGGAATGACATCTTCCATGGAATCACCGGTATTATCCGTAACATCTTCGGTGAACCTGCCGTTATCCGCCTCTTCCTCGTCGGGAACCTTGCCGCTTTCGGGAGCGCTTTCACCCCCCTGTGTTCCGCCATCGTTCTCCCCGGGCGAGGAGGGATCAATCACGAAGACATCTCCACCGTCATCAAAAAGCCACTTATCTTCCGTCGTTGGGTCTTCCTGAGCACTACCCTCTTCGGCAGCCGGAAAAAGATTGAAACCGCCTTTTGTAACGGAATCCATTTCGGCCTGCTTATCCCGCAGAACGATATCCGCCTCATCAATACTCTTAATTACGTGAGGGGTAAGAAAAACAAACAGATTGGTGCGATCATTTGAATCGGATATACCTTTAAAAAACCAGCCGGCCAACGGTACAGAGCCCAGGCAGGGTATCTTGTATTCAACCTGGGTCAGGGTATCGTCGATTAGCCCCCCGATCACGATAGTGTGATGATCATGGACAATAACATTCGTATTGATGGTACGTTTCAGGGTCGAGGGCCTGTCGGCGGCGACTGTCGACAACTGATCCAGCCGGGTTACTTCCTGGGATATATCCAGACGAATAAGACGATTTTCATTAATTTGCGGTTTTATAGTCAGCATAATACCGACATCATTATATTCGTAATTGCTGTATGTCTCCGAAGCATCCGTGGTGCCGATCCTCGTCAGATAGGGAATATTCTTCCCGACGGTGATACTGGCCTCCGTGTTGTCCGTGGTCATGATCTGCGGCGTTGACAGGATATTGACATCCTTATCTTTTCTATAGGCCTGCACCACCGCGGCCACATTGGGAAAAATGACATCACCGATGGTAATCGCCTCGTTGAAAGCGCCAACGGAAAACCCCGGCGGCAAAGAGGCCACGCCGGTTCCGCTGGCCACCATTCCGTAAATATTCGGATAACCGGTTTCACTGGCGCCGCCAAAACCCCCGAGGTAAGCGCCGTCCCTGTCGTAGTAATGCGTCTTCCCCCCGGCCATCCACTCCGCGCCCAGATTAAACTCCTTATTCACGTTGACTTCAACGATCAGGCATTCGATATAAACCATGGAGCGGGGGATATCCAGCCGATCGATAATTTCTTTCAGCACCAGATAGTCATCCCTCTCCGCCATAATAATCAAACTGTTGGTGGCGCTGTCGGCGGTAATACTGACGTCTTCCGAAATAATCGGGGCCTTCTTAGCGCCCGTGGTTTTTTCCTCGCCTTTGGGCAGATTCAGGAGGACTTCCATCATTTCCTCGGCATCCGCGTTTTTCAGGTAAACCACATGAATCCCCTCTTTGCCCTGGGGGACTTTTCTGTCAAGAAGAGCGATCAACTGTTTTATCTGCTTGGTCTCAATTTCACTGGCCAGCAGCACGATGGAATTGGAACGGTCATCGGCAACCATCCGGACGCCGTCATCAACCGGCTTGCCTCGAGCCGGCTTGCTCTGAAAAACGCTCTCCAGAATAGGCACCATCTTCGTGGCATCGGAAAATTCAAGCGGCGTTACCGAAACCTGCCGGCCGATACCGGTCACATCGATAACCCTGATGATATTCATCAGGCGTTTGATATTGGAATGATAATCCGTGATAATCAGCATGCTGGTAGAAGGATAAGACAAAATCACACCGGCCTTGGAAACAAGCGGCACGAAAAGCTGTTTTACTTCATTGGTGTCCGCGTACTTCAGCGGTATAATCTGCGTCACCATCTTGTCCTGCACGTTGCCGGCCGCGCCTGCCAGCCCGGTTTCGATGCTTTTGCTGCGGGCATCCATATCCTTGACAATCTTTGTGATCTTTCCGGACTTCACGGTGGTGTATCCATGCACTTCCAGAACCGACTCAAAAACCTGATAAGCCTCTTCCACCGTTATCTTGGAAGGGGAAATAATCGTGATTTTATCCTTGATATGTTCGTCAACGACAAAATTTTTGCCCGTTACCTCGCTGATAAATTTTATGAATACGGTCAGATCAACGTCATTAAAATCAACCGAGACAAGTTTCTCGGATTCTTCACCGGCTGGCGGTTGAGCCGATTCAAGCTGACCGGCCTCGCCCTTATCCCCCGCCTGAACAGTCCAGGCCGCCGGGAACAGGATGCCAGCCAGCAACGCCAGAACGCATGCCGTTACTTTCCCATATTGTTTTATTATATCCGTCAACAAAATGACCTCCCGCTCTGTAACCGGATTTACCGGGCACCAATGGAATTGATCGTCAAAAATCACCGGATGCTGTATTTAACAAAACGACTGTTTTCGCCTCTCTTTACTTCCAGCATCAGTTCGGAAGCAGAACTCAGATTTCTATATATTTCCATGCAATCGTCGACCGTATTAATCCGCTTGCTGTTGACGCCGATAATGATATCTTCATCCTGAAGCCCCATCTCTCTGAAAATCGATCCCGGCGCGACATGATCCAGTCGCAGGCCGTCAGGCTTTCCATCGGAAAAATGGGGGCGGACGCGCGCGCTTCTCATCAGTTCATTGA
>CAYSMV010000493.1:0-4753 GCA_964432245.1 uncultured Desulfobacterales bacterium | reverse complement strand
CAGGGGCGTGGGGAAATTTTTGCGGATTTCTTTTTCTATCATCTGGTGATCGGCCAGGATGGACGAAGCCAGATGATTCAGACGCGTCTGAAAGCGCGCCAGCAAATCATCCATATCGATCGGCGGATTGAACGACGATGATTTTTTTCTTTTTCTTCTGAGGCGGGCGCCGGCGTATTTTGAAGAGATAAATTTTGAAAACCGGCTGTTCCCCCGGAAAGTGTATTCGACGAATTTGGCGGCCATTTTGTCCAGCTGTTCCGAGAGGCCGAAGTTCCAGAGGTCGTTTTCTTCGCCTTTCAGGGCCTGCAGAAATGGCAGGGCCAGGTTCATGTTGGCGCAGTCGGTGTTGCCGAAATGGCTGTCCGAGGCATTGGGCTCGACGCAGCCCACGATCGAATAGTTTCTCGCGTCTTCGACGGCGGTGGGATAATGCCGCCGCAGCGTCTCAACATAGATGTCGTCGTTATACAGGGCCGGCATGGGCGCGCCTTCGATATACACCTCGGCCAGTTTCTCCAGGTATTCCGGCGGGCTGTCCTTATGAACCCGGGCGGCCATATTGACGGCGTACGGCTGCAGTTTACAGATATCCAGCAGCATATAGGTAACGTCATTGGTGGCGTCCCGGCCGTCCTGGCCGAGTCCGCCGGCCGTCAGGGTCTGGTCGACCGACATGGTCTCGAAAAGACGGCCGATTCTCAGGTAGGTGTCGCCGTCGTTGACCAGAATCACCTCGTCGATTTTAAGAACAAACAGGGCCAGCAATTCTCTGGCCTTTTCGGCGGTGATCCGGCCGGCCGCTTTATCCCGCTGATAATATGGATTCAGCACCTGGTCCAGGCGGCCGAAGGAGACCGCGTTCTCATAGGACTCGATGCAGAGCGCGATATGCAGAAACAGCATGGACTGGAGCGCCTCATGAAAGGTGCGGGCCGGGTGTCTGGGAACATGCCGGCAGATCGCGGCCATCTCCTCCAGTTCCCGGCGGCGGGCCGGGTCCGTTTCTTTTTCGCTCAAGCCGGAAAGCGCTTCCGCATATCTGGCGGCAAAAGACTCCAGGGCCTTGAGGGTGACGATCGCGCCTTCGTAGAAGTCCTGGTTATTGTCAGGCTTTTCCCGGCGCGCGGCTTCGATTTCCTTGATGATGCCTTCCGTGCCCAGTTCCAGCAGGCGATCAAAATTGACGATGAAATGGGCGATGGCCGCCATGTTGTTGTTGAAGCCGGTATTCATTTCCGAGCAGCGCGATACCATCAGCAGCAGATTGGAAAATTTTCGATTGACCCTTGCCAGCAGGCCGTGTCTGGCCCAGAAGGGAAATATTTTGAAGTAAAAATCGAGTTTGTCCTTAAAAGAACACTTGAAGGGGATCGGCTCCTGGCGGTTGATCTGGTGGATGATCGAGACAAACAGCGTGCCATAATGTTCTTCCCATACCTGTCCGCCTTTTCTTTTCGACGTGAAATTCCCGACCAGCAGTTCCCGCGGATAGATTATGACCTGTTTGTTGTTCAGCACGTGCGCCAGGCGTTCCGCCCGGTGAATGTAAGACGGTTTCTTGAAACCGTGTTTCTTGTAAAAATCCGTTTTCAAACGGGACACCTCAAAACAGAGGTGATGATCGCTTTCCCGGATGGCCTTCTGGATCTCGTAAACACGAGGGGTAAAGACTTCTTTGCGCGGAGGGGAAATCAGTTCCAGGCATTCGGCTCTGATGCCGAGGGAGGTGAACAGTCCGACCGCCTCTTTTACCGCGGCCAGGCTCTGTTCCGGCGTGATATTCAGAGACTCCCGCACCAGGCCCAGCCGCCGGGCCTTGTCTTCGTACATGTTGTGGTATTTGAGCAGCTCGATGGCGTCGTGGTTGACCGACTTCAGAAAATCAGCCGCGGCCCGGATGTTCTCCCCGGCGTTGTTGTGTCCCGGCACGATCACCATGCGGAATTTGATTCTGGCCCTCAAATTCAGCAGTTGCCTGATGTTGTCGTGAATCAGCCGGCTGTCCTGTCTGGTGAGTTTTTTATGCAGCTCTTCGTTGCCGACGACTTTCAGGTCAATCAGGAAAAGATCTATGTAGGGCGCGACTTTGCCGATGTTTTCCGCCGGCACGTGCAGGGCCGTTTCAACGGCCACTTTTATATTTTCTTTTTTCAACCGGATCAGTAAACGGATCAGACTGTCCGGGTCCTGCAGCAGGGGATCGCCGCCACTCAAGGTCACCCCGCCGCCGGTGGAAAGGTAATAATCCTTATCCCGCAGAACAATCTCCATGATGTCGGCAACCGAATAATGGCTTTCCGGCGTCTGGCCGGGCTGGGAGGAAAGAGACTCAGGGTTCTGACACCATAAACATCGCAGGGCGCACCCCTGAAAGAAAATGGTGGTCCGGATGCCGGGGCCGTCCTGAACGGAGGTGCGCTGTATGTTCATGACCTTCAGCCTGTCGGCGTTCACCTGCCGGTTGCTGATGCTGTTTTCCGGAGAAGTGCTTGTCCCCGGTTCTTCCAGATACTGTCGGTATTGAGCTGTTTCCATATTAATGATTACTCCCAATTTTGTTTGTTCCATAAGCCATAAAAAGCCGGGGATCGTTACTCAACCGGGAAAATCCTAAGAAGTTAAACGCTTGAGCGAATCGATGCCGGTCTGGAGAAAGGCACCGGCTTTTTGCGCGGCTTTCTCTTCATCGCCGTCGATGACGGCCTGCAGTATTTCTTTCTTTAACGAGATGTTCAAGTGCGCGGACAGCGGCAGAAACAGGTCCAGGTTCTTTTCGTAGATCGTCTTAATGGTGTTCATCAGGAGGATATAAACCATGTTTTTACTGGCCAGGGCGAGCTGGTGGAAAAATTCAAAATCCAGTCGCTGCGACTCGGTCGGATCGGTTGTGCCGATCTGTTTTTCCATGAGCGCCTTCATCTGTTCGATATTTTTTTCATCGGCGCGCCGGGCGGCCAGGCCGGCCACTTCGGCTCCAAAGATGCTCCGCGCTTCCATGATGTCTTTTAAAATTTTCAGATCGATTTCTCCGTTCTTAATCAGCAACGAGAATATCAGGTCTATGGAGGCATTGCGGAAGTCCTCGACGATAATTCCCTTGCCCTGATGAATGACGACCAGCTTCAGTTGTTCCAGCTTCTTGAGCGCTTCCCGCAACGTAGCCCTGGTTACGTTAAGCTGTGTTGCCAGGGTCCGCTCGGCCGGTAGTTTATCCCCCGGTTTAACGCCGCCCTCAAGGATGTATTTGAGCAGCATTTCCGTGACCTGCTCGGAGGCTTTTTTCTTTTCAACCGGTGCCAGGGTGGGTACCATTAAATAAATCCTTTTTTCTATTATGTTTTTTAAATAATTTCTAAATTGGTAGTACCATCATACCAATTATAAAAATAAAAGCAAGCATTTTTTTCATACAAACCGTATAATTTTATCGCAGATAAGGAATATCTGAATAATAATTTGTTTTTATTATAGATTTAATAGTTTTAAAAAATTACAAAGCGTATCAAGGCGAATGATTTTCAGAGGTGGCCTTAAGATATTGACAGCTAATATAGGCTTTGTTATGGGTCAAAATTGTCCAAAATAAAGGTTCGAATAAAAAGAATTTTCCCGCAAGACCATTAGAATATTTTAAAAAACATTTTTCCACTATCGTCTAAAATTTAGGAATAATTATGAAACGCGAATCAATACTTATTATTGCCGTGATGATGTTTGCTGTCGGATTTGCCCGGGCCGGAGAGGAAAAAGCATGGACCGGCAGCGGTGAAATCGGCTTACTGATAACTACCGGCAACTCGGAGGATGAGACCGTTAATGCCAAGGCAGGCCTCAAATACGAAGAAGAGCGTCTGTTGGGCGAACTTAAACTGGCGGCCCTTTACAGTTCCGAAGAAGTGGAGATCGACGGAGAAAAAGAGGATGGAACATCCGCTGAAAAATATAACGCCGCCGCAAAAATCGGATACAAATTCAATCCGGCTGATTATGTTTTTTTAAACGTCGATTACGAGGACGACCGGTTCAGCGGTTATGACTACCGAAGCAACTATGCCGTCGGCTATGGCAGGAAAATCATCAACACCGACATCGTCAAATTCAATATTGAAATCGGTCCCGGTTACCGGTATGACAAGCAGGACGACGGTGAAACAGAGAATGAAGCGGTCTTCCGCGGATATGCAATGTTCAACTATAAACTTTCCGAAGGGGCCTCTTTCCAGCAGGATATCACCGTCCTGACCGGTTCGGATAACACCAATACCAAATCAGTCACCGCCCTGAAATCTCAAATCGCGGGCGCCCTGTCCATGAAAGCATCTTACACCGTAGATCACAACTCCGATGTGCCAAAAGGAAAGGATAATACCGATACGGAAACCGCTCTGACCCTGGTGTATGATTTCTAATCCCAATCAATATCGTCATTTTGAAACATTCGACCCGGCAACCGTCTGATATGATCAGGCAAGAAGCATAACAGGTTGTCATGCCGGGGCAGATCTTCCTCGCGTTTTATCTCTAATAGCTTAGACGGCCTCTTTCTTCCCCGGGCAAGATGGAAGATTCTGTAGGCATTAATATCGCGGAAAAAATTATAGATATCTTTCGTCTCCCCGCCGTAGGTAGCGTGCGAAGTCATATATTCCACTATACAGACGGGAGCATCAGGACCTGACAATACGGCGGCGGCTCCCTTTAAGACTTCGAGCTCCCAGCCCTCCACATCTATTTTGATGCAGCCGATGTC
>CAYSMV010000492.1:0-3135 GCA_964432245.1 uncultured Desulfobacterales bacterium | reverse complement strand
TTTGCCCGCCGGCGCAATAACGGCTTTTTTATAGGGAAACTCGGCCGCCGTCTTTTTCAGACGCGCCGCGATATTGACGGTCGCCGGTGCGTCTGTTATCCTTGATTCCGTCATAACATTGTCGGTCGTGTTCTGCGTTGCCATCGATCTCTTGATTTGGTTTTAATTTGGATTGTTATTATTTTTTATCAATCTGTTCTTTTAAGAAAATCATCAATCAGCGCGGTGACTTTTTCGGGTTCGTCTTCCAGGAGATAGTGCCCGGCGTTTTCAAAAACGTGGTATTCGGCTTCCGGGAATCTTCGTCGCCATTCATCGTAATAAGTGTCGTCAAAGACAAAATCATGTTTACCCCAGCAGATAAGCATGGGCAGGCCTTTGAGCCGGTACAGATTTTCATCCAGGAACCGTCCCAGAGGATAACTCGGATCGGTTTTTTTGACGGCGATGTCCTGAACAAATTTTAAGGTGGCTATGCGATTTGACCAGCTGTTATAAGGGGCGATCAGACCTTTTCTGACGTCTCGGGCAAGTTTTTTCCTGGGGGCCATGACCAGAGCCGCCCGGCAGAAGATGTTACCGCCGAGAACCGCCGGAACGGCCAGAAACGCTGAATAACGGATCAACCAGAGCCGGAACGGCAGGGATTTGCCGGCCGGCTTCAGGAAAGCGGCGGTATTGGTGATGATGATTCGTTTTATTACTTGCGGGTGTCTGACGGCGTAAAGGCAACCGATAAAACCGCCCCAGTCATGGACAATCAGGGTCAAACCGCCCCTGAGGTCAAGCCGTTTAAGCAAGTCTTCCAGATCGTTGACCCGGTTTTCCAGCCGGTACCCGTAATCTTTCGGGGACGGTTTCTCAGACAGGCCGCAGCCGATATGATCCGGGCAGATGACGCGATAGGCCGGCGCCAGTTTTTTTACCAGGGCTCGATAATAAAAGGACCAAGTCGGGTTGCCGTGCAGCATCACCACCGGCGCGCCGCTGCCCTCATCCAGGTAGTGATATCTCAGCCCGTTGATGTCTGCGAAATGGGATTCAAAGGGATAAAGATGAGCGAAACCGCTCATATCAACAGTCGCGGTCATTACCATTCCACTCCCAGCATGAGGCAGTTCAGGCCGCTGCCGATTCCCAGAAAGCCGACCATGTCCCCGGGTTGCAGAAACTCACGTTCGTCGGCGAGGGCGGCAGTAATGGGTAAGGAGGCCGAACCCATATTGGCAAAATACTGGTAGGTGGGAAAATCCTTGTCCGGGTTTACCCCGATGGCTTTTAAGATCGCTCGCTGGTTGGCTTCGCCTACCTGGTGACAGATCACCTTGTCGGGCTGGTCGTCCGAAAAATTGAGCTCCTGTTTGAACGCCCGGAAGGTTTCCTGCCCCAGTTTGACGCCGTTTTTGAGAACGGCGACCGAGTCGGTTTCCATTTTGTAAGGTGCGCTGGCCGGAACGCCGGTGTCCGGTCCCCAGATGCAGAGGCGATGATGTTCCACGGCGTTCATGACGATGCCGCCGAGAAGTCGATGCCGCCGGTAGCCGGCCTCGGGTAGCGTATCACCGGTCAGGATTATCGCCACCGCGCCGGAACCGCCGGTCAGAACCGCCATGCATTTTTTAAATGACTCCATATCGCATTCTCTGTTCATCCGGTCTATGGTCAGATCCACGATCTGCCGGGCTGATTCACAGGAGACGACCATTCCGGCTTTGATCTGACCCAGCTCAATGGCGTTAGCCACTTCAATCATGCCGTTGATGACGCCAAGACACGCGTTCGAGATATCGTAAACCCGGGCGCGGGCGTTTAATCCCAGGCCGTTGGCGACAGCGCAGGCCGTGGCCGGTTCCATGTTGTCCCGGCAGACGCCGCAGTAAACAAGCAGACCGATCTCTTCCGGCGCTATGATGGAATTGGCCAGGGCTTTTTTAGCCGCTTTTATCGTGCCGGTATACATGGGTTCGCCCGGATCCCAGAAACGGCGCTCCCGGATGCCTGTCAATGCCTGTAACTGGCCCTGGCGTAAATTAAGGCGCCGGTAAAGCGGAGCCAGCCTTTCCTCCAGTTCACCCGAACTGATGACGTTGGGAGGCAGTTCATAACCAAAAGCATCGATAAAAACATGTTGATAGCGCATTGTTTTCGACAGTTTCCCGTGGTTGTTGCGTGATCTGCAGGCGTTGTCAACGCTATAATTTAACCCGGTCGGATGTCAAGTTTTTTCATCCTGTTCCGGCTGCTCTATCGGCAAGCTGATCTGTTCCCCCGGACAGGGTGGTTTTTCTCTGAATTTGACAGACGATCAAGGATCAGAACCAGCACAAAGCCGATCACGGCCAGGGCCAGTGCCGCGACAAAGGCGTCGTCAAAGTTAGGGGGCAGAATATTTCGCTCTCTTAAAACATGAACTTCTTCCCGGATAATGACACTTTCCATGGTTTCTTTCCAGGGCCATATCTTGCGCAGGGATCCGGCCATCAACCCTGTCAGAAAAGCCAGAGTGGTATTGTGCCATCTGTCCAGCAGCCATTTTAGAAAACGGGAGAAACACATAATGCCGGCTACGGTTCCGGCGCAATAGACGCAGATGATCTGAGCGTTGGCCGGCAGAAAAGGGTTTTTAAGGGTGGCCGTGAGAAACTCGTATTTTCCGATAATCAACAGTATAAAAGCGCCGCTCAGGCCGGGCAGAAGCATGGCGCAAATGGCAATAAAGCCTGACAGAAAAATAAACCATAACGCTTCCGGGGTGGAAACCGGAATCAGTCCGACGATACACCAGGCCGCGATGGTTCCGGCAACAAACGAAAATCCGGCCGATATATTCCAGGGCTGTACCTTTTTCCCCACGACCAGAATGGACGCAACGATCAGACCGAAAAAAAAACTCCAGGTAAAAACCGGGTAGCCATTAATCAGAAAATTCATCAGTCTGGCAAAACTGAGGATGGCGGCTCCGATACCGATAAACAGAAAAAACAGAAAACGGATGTGAATCTGAGCCAGTGATTGTTTGATATCACCGGCCAGCAGTTTTCCAAGGACATCGGTATTAATCGATTTAATGGCCGCCAGAAGCTCCTCATAAATACCGGTTATCAAGGCGATGGTGCCGCCGGAAACACCGGGAAT
>CAYSMV010000491.1:0-2253 GCA_964432245.1 uncultured Desulfobacterales bacterium | reverse complement strand
CAAAACTTCACCCCGGCCCAGCGCCTGCTGACCGAACCGGCGGTGGTGATCTATTATCTGTCACTTTTGTTTTTTCCCCATCCATTACGACTAAATGTGGATTATGATTTCCCAATTTCCTTCTCACCGCTGGAACCGGCCGTGACCATACTGGCGATGGCTGCCCTCTTAGCGTTGCTGGCAGCGGCTCTTTACCGGCCGGGTCGCAACCGGCTGCTATCTTTTGCCGTGCTCTGGTTTCTGGTCAACCTGGCCCTCGAGTCTTCTTTTATCGGCCTGGCCCTGATTTTTGAACACCGAACCTACCTGCCATCAATATTCCTCGTTTTAACGGCAACGGCTCTGACGGCCCGACACCTGCCGCGGCCGGTTTTTTTCACCGTCCTCGGCCTTTTGATCATGGTGAGTACCGTCTGGACATATCAACGCAATATCCTCTGGAACGACACCCTTGCCCTGTGGCTGGACTGCGCCCACAAATCACCCCGGCACGCCAGACCCGCCAACGGCGTGGGCATGGCGTTTCAGACTCACAATCAGCCCGAAAAGGCAATGGAATGGTTCCAGAAAGCCGTGTTGCTCGATCCTGAATACGATGAAGCCTACAGCAACATCGGCGGCATTCTTATCAAGCTGAACCGCCCGCAAGAATCCCTGCCGCACCTGGAAAAGGCCATATCCCTTAACCCGGAAGGCTACGAAGCGTTCAGCAACATGGGTTCGGCCCTGCAACGGTTAAACCAGATCGAGGCCGCCATCGCGTATTATCGAAAATCCATAAGCATTTACTCAAATTATGAAATCGCCCACAACAATCTCGGCGCCGCGCTCGCGGAAAAAGGCGAAACCGACGGCGCCATCCGTCACCTGAACCGGGCCATCCGAATCAATCCCGGGTATCCCGAGCCCTACAGCAACCTCGGACTGGCCATGACGAAACAAGGCCACACACGGGAGGCCATCAATTATTATAGAAAGGCCCTGAAGTTAGACCCGGAACTCTTCACCGCCCATTTCAACCTGGGCACGGCCTGTTTTCAGAAAAATGATCTGGATTGCGCCCGGCATCATTTGCAGCAGGCGGCCCGGCTCGACCCTGACTCTGTCCTGACATTCAACAACCTGGCGGCCGTGCTGGTAATAGAAAAAAAATACGACCAGGCCGCCGACACCCTGGCCCGCCTGGCCGAGCTGCGTCCGGAAAGCCCCACGGCGCGTTACAACCTGGCCTGTGTTTACGCCCTGCGGGGGAAAAATAAGGAAGCCGTAAAATATTTGAAACAAGCCGTGGCCCTGGGATATGACCGCTGGGACCGCATCAGGACCGACCCGGATCTGGAAAATATCCGCGAAACGGATTATTATAAAGGGCTGACAAAATAAAACGGCTCAAAAAAACCCGGAACCCCGGCTGCCGGCCATAAAAAACACGACCATTATGAAAATTTTCCAATCAGGCACGACCGCGGCGCTCCGGGCGTCGGCGGCGCTCATCATCCTGACGTCCGTTGCCCTGCTGGCCTACGCCAATACTTTTAATACCCCCTTTATTTACGACGACACCAATAATATTCTCACCCATACCAACATCCGGATGACCCGGATCACGCCGGAAGCCATGTTGTCGGTATGTAAAGGTCAATTCGGGAACCGGCCCCTGGCCAACCTCACCATGGCGTTCAATTATTATTTTCATCGTTATGATGTGCGCGGTTACCACGCGGTCAACCTTTTTATTCATTTATGCACGGCGTTGCTGGTATTCCTGGTGGCCCGGCCGACCCTGCGTCTGTGTGGCATGGAGACTATTATGACGCCGATACTGGCCGCGGCCCTGTGGCTGGTCAATCCGGTTCACACCCAGTCGGTCACCTATACCGTCCAGCGCATGAACTCCCTGGCCGCCATGTTCTACATGCTGGCGCTCTTCTGCTATATTCAGGCCAGGATAAGCGCAACAGCCGGACAGGGCTTTACCCGACGGCTCCTGCTTTACGGCCTCTGCCTGATCTCCGGAATTTTCGCCCTGGCTTCAAAAGAGATCGCCGCCACCCTGCCGGTAATGATTTTTTTATATGAATGGTATTTTTTCCGGGATCTGGACCGCGTCTGGCTGAAAAAAAAGCTTTCCTGGATTGGGCTGTCGGTTCTGGCGTTTCTGGCCCTCGCCGTTCTTTATCCCGGCGCCAGCCCGATGGAAAGAATATTAGAAACCTATAAAGGCCAGGACTTTACCCCGGCTCAGCGCCTGCT
>CAYSMV010000490.1:0-6305 GCA_964432245.1 uncultured Desulfobacterales bacterium | reverse complement strand
TGATTAATTATATCGGAAAGTTCGATGGGGGCGCCTGCCCCGGGCAGAAATAACCGGTACAGATTAATCGTCAAGCGTTTCGGCCGCTTTTTCTCGCGTGGCCGGAAAAGGAGCGGAACATGATACAGGTCGAAAACCTGACACGGTATTATGATGATTTCTGCGCGGTCAACGGTATCAGCCTGAATATCAGCCGCGGAGAGATTCTCGGACTGCTGGGGCCGAACGGGGCCGGCAAAACCACCACGTTAAGGATGTTGACCGGCTACCTCAGGCCCACGTCCGGTTCGATTCGCGTCAAGGGGCTTTCCGTGGATAACGACATGCTGGAGATAAAACGGCTGCTCGGCTATCTGCCGGAATCGGCGCCGCTCTATCCGGACATGCTGGTGTATGACTACCTTTTTTATGTCGCCGGGTTGCGGGGCATCGACAGTAGCGCCCGGTTATCCCGGATCCGCGACATGGCCGACATGTGCGCCGTGAACGAGGTCATGCATCAGCCGGTGGCGGAACTGTCCAAGGGTTACAAACAGCGGGTGGGCCTGGCCCATGCCCTGATCAACGATCCGGAAGTGCTGGTGCTGGATGAGCCGACTTCAGGCCTGGACCCCAATCAGATCGCGGAGATCCGGGATATCATCCGGCGGATCGGTAAAGAAAAGACGATCATTTTTTCCACGCATATTTTAAGCGAGGCCGAAGCCACCTGCGACCGTATCGCCATCACCGACAAGGGCAAGATCGTGGCGGATGAGTCTTGCGGCGCTTTGAAGCAGAAAGCCGCCCAGGACTATCATATTCATCTGACGTTGACCGGCGCCGTCGGACAGGAGGTTAAGAACCTGCTGGCGGAAGTGAGCGGCGTCCTGGAGATCGCGGAGGCGCCGGAACCGGAAACCGGGGCGCGCGGGGAAGAGGTGCGGCTGCGGTTGCGGTGTCCGGCCGCGGCTGATCCGCGAAGGGAAATTTATGCCCGGATCCGGCAGACGGATTGGAACCTGCTGGAGTTCTTCAGCGAAACCCCGAGTCTTGAAAACATATTCAGAAAACTTACCAGGGAGAGTTGACATGCCGCAGACATGGTCCATGTTTGTCAAGGAGTTTAAGACATATTTCGTCTCGCCCATCGCCTACATCGTGATCGCTATTTTTCTGATGATTACGGGCTGGTTCTTTTTTTCCACCTATTTTCTGAGAGGCCAGGCCTCGCTGACATATTTTTTTGAACTGCTGCCGTTCATGTTTTCTTTTATCGCGCCCGCGATCACCATGAAACTGTTTTCCGAGGAGTATAACACCGGGTCCTATGAGATGCTGTTGACCCTGCCGGTCACGCTAAAACAGATTCTGATCGCCAAGCTGTCCGCCGCCGCGGTGTTTATAGCGGTGATGCTGGCGCCGACGGTTTTCTACGCGCTTTCCGTAGCCTATACCGGCGACCTGGAGTGGGCGCCGGTGGCCGGCGGCTATATCGGCGCCCTGATGCTGGGGGCCGTGTTTTCCTCGATCGGGCTGTTCGTGTCTTCTCTGACCCGCAACCAGATTATCGCCTTCATACTGGCGGCGGCGATCTGCTTTGGCCTGACGATGCTGGATTTCGCGCTTTTTTTCTTGCCTGAACCGCTGGTGGACTTTTTTCAGTTTCTGGCGATCGGGACTCATTTCGAGAATATCGCTAAAGGCGTTATCGACAGCCGGGATTTGCTTTATTTTTTCAGTGTTATTTTTATCAGTATTTACGCGGCCTACCTGGTGCTGTGTGAAAAACAATAGGGAGCGTGCGCATGATGGAAACTCAATCAAGAACACAGCCTTATGTTAAATTCGCGCTTTACTGCGTTGCGGTGGCGCTGATTAACATTGTCGGCGTCAGCCTTTTTTTCAGAGCGGACCTGACGGCCGATAACAAGTATTCTCTGTCGCCGGCTTCCCGGGAGGTGCTGGCAAAAATATCCGCGCCCCTGACCATCAAGGTGTTTTTTACCAGAAACCTGCCGGCCCCGCACAACATAACGGAACAATATCTTCATGACCTGCTGGCCGAATACGCCGCCAACGCTGGCAAATATTTTAACTATCAATTTTATGATGTCACCCCCCAGGACGGCGCTGATGACTCCCTGGTTTCGTCCGATCAGAAGCTGGCGGAAGATTACGGCATTCATCCCGTTCAGGTCCAGAGCATAGAAGCCGACGAAGTCAAGGTCAAGAGAGCCTACATGGGCCTGGTTATCATCTACGGGGATATGGTGGAAAAGATCACGCCGATCAAGAGTACTGACGGCCTGGAATACCGGGTTACGACTGCCATCCGCAGGCTGGCCGATAAAGTCAGCGCCTTCGCCAATTTGCCGGAAAAGGTCGATGTTACTCTGGTGCTGTCGTCCTCTCTTTATTCAGTCGCTTCTTTCATGGGGATAAAAGATCTGCCCCTGTTGCCCGAAAGCGTGGGTGAAGTCGTCGCCGCGTTGAACGAGAAGCTGGACGGTAAACTGAACTACGCGGTGGTGGACCCCGCCAAAGCGCCGGAACGGGCAGAAGAAATCAGTTCGCTTGATCTGCTCCGGCTGCAGTGGCCGGATATAGCGCAGCAGGAAGGGACGATGGTTCCCGGCGGGGAAGGGGAAATCGGCCTGGTCCTGCGATACCGCGACAGGAAGGCGGAGCTGCCAGTTTTAAATGTGATTGACCTTCCTTTTTTCGGAACCCAGTATTCCCTTCCGGATAAGAAGGACATGGAGGACATCATCGACGAATCGCTGGAATCTCTGGTCGGGATCAACGATGATATCGGTTATCTGGCCGGGCACGGCACGCCGAACCCGAACACGCCCAACACTTTCGGACAGCAACCGGTCAGCGAGGACAGCCTTATTAATTTCCGTCTGCTGACGGCTAAAAATTACTCATTCTCCAATATCGATCTGGCGGCGGATGATTTGAACCTGGAGACGGTCGATTGTCTTATCATCGCCCGTCCCACGGAGCCGTTTTCCGATTATGAGCTTTTTCAGATCGATCAGTTTCTGATGCGCGGTAAGAACCTGGCGATTTTTCTTGATCAGTTCCGGGATGTCTACCCCGAAGGCCGGCCATCGCCTTATACGCAGCCGCGGAGTGTTCCCGTATCCACCGGCCTGGAAAAACTGCTGGCCCATTACGGCGTCAGGATAAAACCGTCGATTATCATGGATGAAGTCTGCTTCAAGCGTCCGGCGGATCCCAGGTTCGAGGAAGGCTCGCAGCCTATATATTTCGCGCCGTTGATTAAGAATGAGTATATCAACAACCAGCCGGTCTTCATGAAAAACATCAAGGGACTGGTATTGGTTAAGGCCTCCCCCGTTGAGTTTCTGACTGACGCCCTGGAAGCAAACGGCATTACGGCCGTCACCTTGTTCTCATCAAGCCAGCGGTCCTGGGAACAGGAGGGGACGGTTTCGTTGAATCCCATGTTTATCCGGCCTCCGGGACCGGAAGTGGAAAGAAAAAGTTTCCCTCTGGCAGGTATGCTGGAGGGGGCATTCCCCAGCTATTTTGCCGGCAAGCCGATTCCGGTCAAAGAAGACGAGGCCGTTGAAGAGGACCTGGATAAGGACAAGGCAAAAGACAGCGAGGAAAGCCAGCCGGTTGAGGCGACGGGACGGGTGATCACAAAAGGCAAGCCCGCCAGGATTTTCGTCATGGGATCGTCTCAACTGCTTTATGACCACATGCTGGACAGCGAAGGCCGGTCTCCCAACGCGGTGTTTGTGATGAATCTCCTGGATGCTCTGAACAGCAGGGACAAGGTGGCTCAACTGAGAAGCAAGCGGCAGACCTACAATCCGGTATTCGAGGTCTCCGCGCCCGTGAGGTCTTTGATTAAATGGGGGAACATCGCCGGGTTGCCGGTGCTGGTGGCCATTTTCGGGTGCGTGGTCTGGATGCGCCGGTTATCCAGAAAACGGCATATCCGCATGATATTCTCAAAGTAGAAACCGCAACCCATCGATTGGATAGAGAGGACAATGATGTTTAAAAAAGAGTATCTTATTCTTCTGGCCGTTATTATCGGAGCCTGTCTTTATCTGTATCTGAAGGACAGGGACCGCGTCAATTACCGGTTGCCGGAACCGGAGCCGGTTGAAAAAGCAAAGATATCAAAAATAGAGATTCGCCGGCCTCAGCCGGAGACGGTGACAATAGAAAAGATTGACGGGCAATGGCGAATTTCTCCGGCCGGGTACGCGGCTGATGAAGCTCAGGTCAAAGAGATGCTCGATGCGGTTTCCCGGCTCACGCTGACCGCCCTGGTGTCCGACTCCGGGGATTATGACCGTTACGATCTGACCGAAGCGAGCGCTATTCTGGTTACGGCCTGGTCCGGAGACGGCACGGTCGTCAGGGAACTGACGGTCGGTAAACGCGCCGCTTCCTATCATCACACGTTTGTCCGCGTCGGCGATGACCCTTGTGTCTATCATGCCGGCGGCAGCCTGCACGATATGTTTGACAAAACCGTGGATGATCTGCGGGATAAGACCGTTCTTTCTTTTGAGAAAGAGACGATCGGTCGCGTTTCCATCGCCATGGCCGGCGAGACGCTGGAGCTGGAGAAACAGCCGACTACGGCACCTTCCCCCGAAGCGGAGGCGTCCGGTGAAAAAGCCTTACCAGAGGAGCAGGAAACGGCCTGGCGGAGCGTCGACGGGCAACCGGTCGATCAGTCCGCGATCGAAGATCTTATCGGTGAGCTTTCTTCTCTTCGGTGCGGCGGTTTTCTGCCGGAGGAAAAGGAAGAAGCGCTGACCGATCCGGATTACCGGATCACCCTGGCCGGCGAAAAGGCCTATACACTGTCTTTGTTCTCGCTTCCGGAGGAAGACGAATCCGATTACGCCGGGATATCTTCTGAAAACAAATCGGTATTTTCCTTGTCCGAGTATCAGGCCGGCCTGATTATGAAAAAACCGTCTGAACTGCTGACCGGTTCCGGTAAATAGCCGGGAGCCGTCATGGAAAACCTCATCCTGCTGGCAAAAATGATTGTCTGTCTCATCGGCAGCATGGCCCTGGGGAGATGGTTTTTATCCAAATCCAGACAGGGCCACGTCCGGGGAGATGCCTGGTACAAGGTGTATTTCAGCCCGCCCGGGCTGATTGTTCTGGCCGCGCTTTTGTTTTTACCGGTAATATTATGGCTTACCGGAAAATAGAGCGCTGATGCCGACATGAAGATTGAAGTCCGGGGCGCCTCTTCCGGCGATGTCTTCGCTGAAGGCGATTTCCAGCGCGGTTTTTTCTGACAGCCGCCGCGTCAACCCGAAGGTTAATTCATAGCTGTCATGGTCCAGTTCCTTGATTCCCGTGCCGCCGAAGGGAGACGTATAAAAATTCAGCAGGGCGGATAATGACCATTTGTCATTCAGGGCATATCTTGCGCCTGCCGCCGCGCTCCAGATGTCGTGAATGTCAATGTCCGCCGACGGCCAGGCCGGTGAGGCGAGCGAGATCCAGCCCGTATTGAAAAGCAGGGCCAGCTTCCCTTTTTCGGCCAGAGCAGAGAGGAAGAAGCCATAATCGGTATGGCCGCTTCCCAGACCCTCGCCGTTGTCCCCGGTTGGAAATTTGACGGCACAAATCAGGCTGGCCGACAGAAATTCCGTTTGCTTTTTTGAAACCAGCGGAATTTTAGCGGAAAGCACCGTGTCCGCCAGCTCCAGGCCGCCCTTGGAGGAAGTGAACATATCCCGGCCGTCATCCCGGAGGTGGTAGGCGAACTGATCGTCGGGACGATCTTCCCTGCCGCCGTTGGAAAATCCGAAGGCCTGGTGATAATCCGTGAGGTATTGATCCATGAATCCGTCCTGCATGCTGACCAGGGGCGCTTCCAGGGAAATGGCCAGCCATTCGGTCACTCCGTATTCGATGCGGATACCCACCACCGCCATTTCCATGTCGATTAAAGCGTTCCACCGGTCGGAAGTTTCATCGACGAAAACGCTGCTGTAATTCAGGCCGAAATTGAAGGCCAGAGACCCCTGCGCGGGCAGCTCCGGGGTTTCCGGGCGTGGCGTCAGAAAGATCAGGTGGGGGGGATAGTAATTCCTGGCCGCCGTCGGGAATCCTTCCATCGCTGGCGAGGAAGCGGCCAGCGAGAATTGCAGAACCGGCAGCAGGGCGCACCAGAGCGCCGCGCGGCGGAACATGGCCGGACAGAGCGGGACCAGGGCGGTGGAAGAAAATGTTTTCATGCGTCCGGTTTCTTTAAAGGTTAATTTTCCGGATACGATCGCCAGGGAAAAAAGAGCCGCGGCCGC
>CAYSMV010000489.1:0-12731 GCA_964432245.1 uncultured Desulfobacterales bacterium | reverse complement strand
TTCCGGGCTGTACTGTTTCCGTTTTTTGATCATGTGAAGCTCCTTTCATGTTGTGAATCAGAGCTTAGCACATTGTCCAGTTTTTGGGGTCCACCGCATTTATCTGTATTCTGTATTAAGGACAAATAAATATGTAACCGGAATGTTCAATAAGATATTTCAATATCCGGGCAACCGTGTATGGCTGGACATAGTATTGATTTATGGCCCCCCCCGGCCGTTGTCGACGATTATTTGAGGATGGCGTTTAGGAGGGGGCTTACGCGTCATCAAGAAGCGGCAACTAACTTTTTTTCAGCGCTCCCGGTAAACGATGGTGATGCTCAGGTTCCGTTCAACCTGACCGTTTCTAGTGGCCATGGACTCAGACTGCAGCATGTCGATGATTTCAATATCGGGATGGCCGGCCAGCCATCGATTAATCTGGATCTCATTGGGCGGGTTAATGTTGAGACTGAAACAGGTAAATATCTTCGTTTTAAGCGGTTTCATGACAGCTTCAGGCGCCGGTCATTTATAAAGCATTCTTTCTTTACCGGATACACCGGTCATGATTGCCTGCCCAAGATAATAAATCACATTGGCGGCCACTATCACGGCCAGTAATATCAGGATGAATTTTAAGGTCTGTTTCGGCCACAGGCAGGTGATGATAATCAGCGCGGCAGCGACGGCGATGACGATGTAAGTGTGGGTGTAAAAAAAATTGTTGGCCAGGCGCAAAAGATTATCTACGTTCATGATGTTTCTCGATCAGATCGATTTTAAAAAACGTACAATCATAAATTGTTTAATCGTTTCCACCGATTATGAAGAACAGGAAGTTGATTTTTGACTGCTATTTATAGCAGGGCCGGTTCCGGGTGTCAATAATGTTTCGGGTGGTTTCATCGTGTCATGGCGGGTAATGTTTTTTTCAGCGTCAGCATGAGCGCGCCGGCAATGGCAAGCGAGCAGGCAAGGTAGACGTAAGCTCCGCTGAATGATCCGGTGAAAGATTTGACATATCCGGTGAGGTATGGGCCCACGTAACCGCCTATGTTGCCGAAGGAGTTAATAAGCCCCACGGCTCCGGCCGCGGCTGCGCCGGACAGAAACGTCGTGGGATAAGACCACCAGACGCCGAAGGCGCCGTAAACCCCGATCGCGGTAATGCAGACAAAGGCGAAGTTGAGAGCCGGGTTTTTTATGAAGGCGCCGATACCGATGCCCAGCGCGCCGATAAAAATCGGCACGGCGCCGTGCCATCTTTTTTCGCCCGTGCGGGACGAGGAAAAACCCAGAACAATCATGGCCACGAGGGAGAGGGCCATCGGTATCACGACAAAAAAGCCGATGGCCATGTTGGACCAGCCGGAAACGCTTTTGACTACCGTCGGCATCCAGTAGTTGAATCCCCAGAAACCGGTTATCCAGAGGAAGTAGATAACGCAGAGCTTCAGAACTTCGCGGTCGCGGAGGGCCTGCATTACCGTGTACTGACGGATGGCTTTCTTGGCCTCCAGTTCTTCCTTGAAGCGCGTCGCAAGCTCCTGCTTCTCATTTGGTAGAAGCCAGCGGGCGCTATCAGGCCGGTCATCCAGCCAGAAGATGATGACGATGCCGAACAGGAGGGCGGGTATCGCCTCGATGATGAAAATCATCTGCCAGCCCGACAGGCCGAAGGCCGATATATCCAGAAGCCATCCGGCCAGGGGCGCCCCGATGATGGCTGATACCTGGAGCGATGAAAGCATGACGGCGATGGCCGTCGGCCGTTCTTCCGGCGTGAACCAGCGGGGTATGACGCTTGCGTATACTACCGGATAGAAACTTGCTTCCGCTGCTCCCAGAAGGAACCTGACCAGGTAGAAATGCCATTCCCGGCTGATAAATACCATTAGAAAGGAGACCAGTCCCCAGGTGATGATGATGCGGGCAATCCAGGCCCGGGGACTCCAGCGTTCCGCGATCAGGGCACCCGGTACCTCGAAGATAACGTATCCGATAAAAAAAATGCCGGCGCCCAGGCCGAAAACCTGAGCGCTGAAGCCCAGGTCGCTATTCATGGTCAGCGCCGCGTAGGCGACGTTGATACGGTCTAAATAGGCGATGACCGACCCGATCCAGCATGGCAGGATGACGTGCAGGTATTTCCTCGCGAGCAGGTTTGCTTGTTTACCGGCGTTCATGTGCCCCCGATGTATATTGCGTTTTGCCAACCTAAGGCGGGGATCAGGTCTCCCCCCTGACATCGGGAAAGGCTTCGATGCACGCCAGTAACTTTTTAAGACTGTCATCTTCTTGAAGAGTTCTTATCCGGGATCGAGACGATGAAGTTGTTTTTTTATATTCAGCCGTGAGATGTGTCAATACTATTTTTTTACGCCAGAAGCGCAGGAATTGTCCGGCAAGAGCTGTTTGGAAAACAAATTGTCGAAAAAAATGAGCGATTCGTCATTTCCGTAAAGAGATTCCCGGCGCTCGCGTCCGGATTGATTAGGTTGATAACCGCCTGAAACTGTTAAATAAAAATTATAAAAAAAATATTGACAAGAAATTTGGGAGATGTTAGAAAGAATTTTTACTTTATTACCTTGGTATATGCTTTGCGGTTTTCGTTAAACTTTTTTTAAGTAGTGAAGCCGGGGTTTGGGCTTTTAATAAAGAAGAGATCACGGGATCGATAAAAAAATCCATAACGGTTTTAAGGAGTGAGAAAGGAGGTGTCTTGAATCAGTAATTTTAATAATTCGCATGGCAAGAAGAATGCAGAATTACTTTTATTTAATTGAGAACAGGAGGTAAACAATGCCAAGTTTTGTGATTGAAGAGAAATGTGACGGTTGTAAGGGCGGGGACAAGACAGCGTGCATGTATATCTGCCCCAACGACCTCATGGTGCTGGATGCGGATCGCATGAAGGCTTACAACGCCGAGCCGGATATGTGCTGGGAGTGTTATAACTGCGTAAAGATCTGCCCGACCCAGGCCATCGAGGTGAGAGGCTATGCCGATTTCTGTCCGTTAGGCGCCAGCGTTGTCCCCATGAGAGGGAGCGAGGACATCATGTGGACGGTCAAGTTCAGAGGCGGTACCATCAAACGGTTCAAGTTCCCCATTCGCACAACCGCCGAGGGAAGCGCCAAGCCGGACGGCGGATATGGCGTTGGCTCCGGCACTTTGAACGATCAGCTTCTGTTTACGGAACCGGCATCCTTGAAGGCCGATAAACTCTGGACACTTGGGGACTAAGGGAGGTTCATAATGCAAGAATTTACAACCAAAGAAATTACTAGTGATGTGTTGATTATCGGCGCGGGAATGGCCGGAACCGGTGCCTGTGTGGAAGGAGCGCACTGGGCCAAGGAGAACAACCTGAAAATAATGGTGGTGGACAAGGCCGCCATGGAGCGAAGCGGCGCCGTGGGCATGGGCCTTTCCGCCATCAACCAGTATCAGGGGGAAAACACCCCGGTTGATTATCTCAGCTACGTTCGCCAGGACCTGATGGGCATGTGCCGGGACGACCTGGTCATGGATATTTCCAGACACGTCAACGGCACGGTTCATATGTTTGAAGGGTTCGGGCTTCCGATCTGGAAGGACCCGGATGGAAATTATGTTCATGAAGGCCGTTGGCAGCTGATGATCAACGGCGAGTCTTATAAAGCCATCGTGGCCGAAGCCGCCAAGAACGCTATCGGCATGGACAACGTGATTGAGCGCGTGTTCGTGCTTCGCCTTCTGCTTGACAAAAACGACAAGAAGAAGGTGGCGGGCGCTATCGGGTTCAGCGTTCGGGATCCTGAAATCTACGTGTTTAAATTCAAATCCTGTATCGTCAACGCCGGCGGCGCCGTTCACGTCTTCAGACCGCGGTCAACCGGTGAGGGCCTGGGCCGGGCCTGGTATCCGCCATGGAACGCGGGTTCCAGCTCCTACCTGACCACCACGGCCGGCGCTGAGATGACCTCCCAGGAAGTCGTCTTCATTCCTGGCCGGTTCAAGGACGCGTATGGTCCGGTTGGCGCCTGGTTCCTGCTGTTCAAGGCAACGGCGACCTCGGCTACCGGTTACAACTATATGGGTGAAGCGCTCAAAGAAGGCGGCGAACTGCACAACTGGCCGCCTTATGGGAAGGTCAAACCCATTCCTACCTGCCTCAGAAACCATCTGATGATGATCGAGATGTTCCATAAAGGCGACGGCCCCATCCTGATGCATACGGATAAGGCTATTGCCAAGATCGCCGAGAAAGCGCCCGATGAAAAGGCCTACAAGAAGGAGATCAAGAAGCTCGAGGCCGAGGCCTGGGAAGATTTTCTCGATATGACCATCAGCCAGGCGATTCTCTGGGCCGCCAAGGACGTCTTTCCCGAGGAAGGGCCGTCAGAGATCATGCCGTCGGAACCTTATTTTATCGGTTCCCATTCCGGCGCTTCCGGAGCCTGGGTTTCCGGTCCCGAGGATATTCAGAACAAGGAATCCAAGGACGTTTATTTCTGGGGCTACAACCGCATGACCACCATCAAGGGCCTGTTCTCGGCCGGTGACGGCGTCGGGCTTTCCAGCCACAAGTTCTCTTCCGGTTCCTTTACCGAGGGTCGGATTGCGGCTAAAGCGGCCGTAAAGTACGCCGTGGAAAATCCCCAGATGCCTGAATTCGATACGGCCGAGGTGGAGAAGTTCAAGGAAAAAATCGTGCTTCCGCTGAAACATTATGAAGCGCATAAGAACTACACCACCCTGGGTACGGCCACGAAAAAATACGCCATGCCGGTAGAGGAGGTCAACCCGAACTATATTACTCCCAAGATGGCCATATTCCGTCTCAACAAGATCATGGACGAGTACGCGGCCGGGGTCGGCTCCCAGTATACCTGCAGCGCGATTACTTTGAACATCGCCCTGAATCTGATCAAGCTTCTCAAAGAAGATTTGCCCAAACTCGCGGCGCGTAATCTTCACGAGCTGATGAGATGCTGGGAGAACGTTCACCGGACCCAGATCGCCGAAGCCCATGTCCGGCATAAACTGTTCCGCGAGGAAACCAGATGGCCCGGGTATTACTATCGCTCGGACTGCAAAAAGATGGATGAGGAAAAATGGGGTAAAGTGTTCGTCAACTCGGTTTACGATGCTGAGAAGGATGAGTTCACCATGCTGACTAAGCCCATCATCCACCTTGTGGATATCAAAGAGGTCGTGGGGATGTAATCCTCTGTTTGTTAACTTCAGGCGCCGCATCGCGGCGCCCGAAGGTTTACCGATAATCCTATAGAACAGCCACATGAGTTTACTGCCCTTGTGTGGCTGATTTTATTTTTAATCCAGGCGGTTTTAGCGCATTCATATTTAAATACAGGTGTTAATGGTTTGGAAACAATGGCGCGACCGGAGAACGAGAAGGCCGGGAGGTATTATGACGAGGGCTATGAGCAGGGCCGCCGGTTTGCTTTGGATGAAGCGGATTACGAGGAACTGGCCGCCATACACCGGACCGGGGGGATTCCGGTTTACTGGGATATTTTTCGCGCTGAGATCTTAAACGATCATCTGGAAGACAGGGAGTTTGATTTTCAGGCCTACGCGGCGGGTTTTGCGCGGGCCTGTATCGAGATTTTTGACAAGATATAGCCCTGCCTGATTGCGGCATGGATTAGAGAATAAAATATTTTCATGAACGATTCTGATAACGCAAAATACGACATCATGTCCGAGGAGGATTTCGCGCCTGTCCTGGAACTGCTTCAGGGCGGAGATCCGGCCGCGATCGCTAAAAAGGCCGGCATCACCGTAGAAAAGCTTCTGCGGATGCGCGATGATCTTCTGGCCCAGGCCGATCTCAAGCGGGCTGAACTTGCGGACATGCCGCTTGAAAAAATCGGGAGAAACGATCCCTGCCCCTGCGGCAGCGGGAAAAAATACAAGAACTGCTGCCTGAAAAAGCATGAAGCCGCCGGAAAGGCCGGGGGCCTGGAGCATGCGGAAGATCTCAAGGCCAGGGAGAAAGAACAGGAACGGCTGGTCGGGCGCATCAACAAGGCTTTTGATTTGCTCGGCGCCGGCCGGTATGAGGAAGCGATCCGGGCGGCGTCGAATTTGATTCTCAAATATCCGGATGAGGACCGGCTTCATGATATCGTGGCTACCAGCCATCTGTACGCTGGCGAGTGCGGAGAGGCGATCGCGATCTGCAGGCGCAGGCTGGAAGTCGCTGAATCGGAAAAATCCTATTTTATCGAACACGGCCGGTACCGCGACGCCGAAGTCGACAAGCCGGCATTATCCTATTATTACCCGCCCATGACCTGGCTGCAGAAGTACTGGACCGCGAAAAAAGCCGGTGACTACCAGGCGCTTTATCCCGGGACGCTCGATGCCGATATTGTCGCGCTGGTTAAAAAGCTTCAGACGGCCGATGACCCGAATCTTTTTCCCAAAAAGCACGCGGAGGGGCTGGAGTTGCGGCGCCGGGCCCTGTCGTTGACGCTGGACGGTTTAAAGACAAAAGGGCCGGAGGTGATACCGTATCTTTTGCCGCTGGCCTGTAAATACTGCTGGGCCGGAATTTTTGTGCCTGAAATTCTCGCCGCTTACATAACGGAACTTTCCGCCCGGGCGCTGATTGATATCTCAATGTTCGGATTCGCCTATGCCTCCGGCGCCAGCCTTCATTATCTGGAAAGCCTGGGCGAAGCGGCGGTTACTCATATCAGGGAGGCATTTTCGAGGGACAAGGAATTTGATGCTATAAAGACAGGTCTTGTATCGGTACTTGGCAATATCCGGACGCCGGCCTCCTATGAGCTGCTCATGCGCCTGCTGGAACACGAGAACCCGCATATCGTCAACTGGGTCGGAAGCGCCCTGGGCAGATTCAACAATCCGGAAGCGCTGCCGGCGATGATGGCCGCCAACCGGAGAATCGGCGGGGAAACTATGATTGATGCGGCTATTCAGAAGTTAAAGGATAGGCAGGAGACGGCGTAAGTCTTTTTTATGGCCCGAGCCTGATCCTGAACCCTGAAAACTGTGATGATTTTTTGATGTAATCCTTAATCAGGTCAAGGGTAGCTTCATTGTCGCAGAGAATTTCCCGACAATGACATTTTCTGTCGCACTGATCGCAGAAGTAATCTTCATCAAGAACGTGGCCGCAGGCGCAGTAAGGCGTCATCGCCAGGGAGCCGTCTTCAATAGTCGCTTTGTAATGATCGACAGCGGGGTCGGATTTTTCCGGTGACCGTGTCATGATTTATCCTTTCTTTTGTAACCGGTTGTTGTCTATTATATATACATGCCGTGGCCTGATCGGTTCAAGGTGTTTTCGCGGTATTTTATTTTAACTTAAAAACGAGACAGGAAAATGACAGACAAAACATCACCGCTGTGTCCTTATTGCGGGCAGGAGATGAAAAAATGGAGGGTTCCCGTTGCTTCTACCTGGCCCAATGAATTTTTTTATGTTTGTTTTAATGATGAATGCCCCTATTTTGTTCAGGGCTGGCAGCATGTGTGGGAGCAGCAGGCAACCCGGGCTTCTTATCGCTGTCGTATTGATCCGGATACGGGCAAACCCGCGCCTATTCCCGTCTGGTCCTATGATGCCTTGAAAAATGGTATTATCGATGCCTAACCCGAGTTTGTCATTACGTCGGTCGCCGTAGTTTTGAGGGGGAGGGTCCGCTCTCCGAAAAGGGCGAAATTCAGCCATTGCGCGCCGAACTTCATAAGCTCGACATCATCTGTTTGAATGCGGCGGGGCTGATCCGGATCCATTTCGAACCGATCCATAAAGGTTGACTGGAAAACAAATTTCTTGAATTCGTCCAGATTGTAGCAGCTCATGTAGAACATCTTTAATTGGGACGGGGAAAGGCTTTTGAGCCGTTTCACATTTCGACCCGTGACGATATCCATAAAAAAATCGTTCATGCGGTTATATTCATCCAGCCCCTGGTTGGTGACCCAGTCTTCGATTATCCATTCCGTCGGTTCATTAAAGCCAAGGCAATGCGGCTCTCTGATGATGAAGAAAAATTCACTGGATTTTTCTTTTTCACGAACCTTTGAGGCCGCCCTTCCCAGGGGGTAGATCCGGCATGCGCCCGGTCTGTCCTCATACACCATGCAGCCGTCCGGGCTCACAAAGGGGCACCTTTTTTTTGCATCGTTATTCATTTCCAGGTAAACAACAGGGTACCCATGGTTTTTATCGGTTTCGGTCCGGGTGTATTTTTTCAAAAACTCTTCCGAGGAGAGGCCCAGCCGTGTTTTCAGCCGAACTATATCATAAGGGGTCAGGATGAGGGTCAGGTTGGCGCAGCAGGCCGTAAAGCACGGCACTTGCTTATGGCAGGCAAAGCTGAATTTATCTTTTGCGGTCAGCGGCTGTACCGCCATCTCGGCGTTCATTTCAGGCCCAATTTCTCTTTTTTCGCCTTGATGACCTCGGGCCTGATCTTAAGCCCCTGGCGTTCGATCAGTCCATGCTCCAGCCACTCCATGGCCAATCGATAAAGCGCCACATCATCGCTTCTGGCCTTTTCAATGGTTTCGGCTTCGACCTGATATACTTTTAAAAAGCTGCTTTCAAAAACAAAGCGTTTAAAACGGTCCAGGTCGTAGCAGGCCATGTAGAACATATCCTGTATTTTCGGATTGGTGATTTTTGTGGCAAAAAGATTCTGGCTGGTCATGATTTGTTTGAAAAAGGCTTCCATTTCCCGGTAAATCCCGATTCCCTGGCTTTCTATCCACTCGTTGACGGTGGCGGACTTGTCTGATTTCAGGCCCATGCAGAAAGGGACGTCCATGACCGAATAGTACTGTTTTTGAGATTTTTCGGTAAGTTTCGTGCTTTCCGGCTGAAGCGGATAAATGCGGCAGGCCCAGGGCCGGTCTTCGTAAATCGTACACCCCTGGTCCGTCAGAAAGGGGCAGGCTTTTTCTTCATTATCTGCCATTTTCAGGACGACCATCGGCAGCCCCGTGTCCCCTATGAGGGTCAGGGTATATTTTTTTAAAAATTCGGTTGAGGATACGTTGAGGGCGTTTTTCATGCGGATGATGTCATAGGGCGAAAGGAAGATGTTGATGTCCCGGCAGCAGCGCGTAAAACAGCCGATCCCGGGCCGGCATTCAAAACGGAAAATATCTTCGGGCTCCAGCACGGTAAGCCCTTGTTTACGGGTCTCTTGATTCGTCACTTTGATTCCTTTCTTCTGGCTTGCTGAATCTTGTCTCAGCCGGAATGTTAACTCGGGTTTGCATGGACGCGGGCGGTGAGGCCAACCATCACTTACCTTTTGGGCTTCAAAAAGAGGCCTGTATAAATTTTTCAAAAATTTTAGTTTATCCTATATCCGTCGCTGATTGTCAATTAAAAATTTTGTTTTTCCGGCGGGAGTCAAGCCGCCGTATCGATTGCCGTTCAGCAGGTTCAGGCCTATCTGGACCCCGCGCTGTTCGGCTTCCGGCTGGTATACATCGACCACATCCCGGGTAATCGGCGGCAGCGGCCGTTTCTGCGCCCGCAAGTCCGGCTTTCTGGCAAACTGCAAAAACCGCTGAATAAATGTTTTCACCCGGCCGGATTCCTTGTCCAGTATCCGCAGAATTTTTTCGCCCCTGGGGCTTAATGGCTCGGATCTCAGTCCGGACAGGGCCATGTCGGTATTGTTAAGGAAATTACCCACTTCATGGGTAACCTTGCTGGAGGCCGTTCCCAGGACCGCTATGCTACGGGCATGCATCAGGGCCCAAACCGTCTCCACTTCCCGCTCGATATGGGCTTTCAAGGAATAAAGGACAAGAACTTGCTTTTTTAGTCATCACCAAGAGCAAGGCGGGTGTTGCGGGTCAATATTTTCCCGGACGCTGAATATGGTAACCTGCGACCAGAACCTGCCGGCTGACTCTTTTTATTTTTTGATCGACGTCCAGCCTGGAATAAGCTCTAAATAACTGACGAAATTATTGAGTACAGGGCGGCGGGCATTAACGTTAACCCTGGATACAAGTAAATTTATGCATAAATTCATAACCAGATTCCCGGGTTTCTGGGGAAGCCGGAGCAATCGTTTGAATATTGACCCGGGGCTATAAAATCCCTGGTAAAGCGACCAGTATAAATTTTCATATTCTTCTTTTGTCATACCGTCGGGAACAATAATCGCGTTGTTCCCGTCGTAAAGAGACCAGTCGTTCGAAAATTTAACCCCCTCTTCCATCAGTCTTGCACGGAGTTTACTTCCGGGAATAGGAATAAGAAAATATAAGGCAAGATCGTCGATCTCCCATTCTACCAGTTTTTCCAGCGTTCCGCGGACGGTATCGAATGATTCTTTTCCAAGTCCAAAAATCATGCTGGCATAAACAGAAATCCCCCGCCGATGTAACTTCTCGATAAGCATCTTATACTCTGCCGGTTTAGCCCAACCCCGGTTTAATTTGTTTAAGGCGCGTTGATCCAAATTTTCTAATCCTATATAAACTCTTTCCAAACCCGCCGCCTGAGATAGATCCAGCAATCCGTCATCATCGCTTAGTCGGGAATCGACCACGGCATTCCATCTTAATTTCAGATTTTCTAATTGAGGCAGAAATTCAAATAAAAACTTTTTATAAGCCATCAGGTTATCGTCAATAAACACCGCTCTTTTTCCAGGAAGCAGACTTAAATCCCTTAGAATATCCGGGATAGGCCGGATTTTGGGGACAGGACCATAAAACTTATTCACCGTACAATAGTCGCAGTTATTCGGGCATCCTCTTCCGATCCATACGGGGTGTTGATAATATTTGTAATATTTATTCTCTAACAAGTCCAGCCGAGGGGGCGGAAGACCTGCCAGAGATTGGAGCGGGAAACTTTTGTAAAACTTCTTTAAATTCTTCTTTTCTGCATCACGGAGGATCTCAGGCCAAATCGGTTCGGCTTCACCAATGGCTACGGCATCGACTTCTTTAGCCGCCTCATCAGGTAAAAAGCTGGCATGAAATCCCCCCATAACAACCAAGACACCTCGTTTATGATATTCTCGCGCAATCTGATAAGCGCGAGGCGCCTGAGCGGTCATTGCTGTCAGCGCAACCAAATCAACCGGATCGTCATAATCGATGTCCTCAAAAAGATCGTCTATGATGTCAATATCATGTTCAGGAGGTGTCAGGCCGGCAAGATAGCTCGTTGTGAGAACTGAAAGTTTTCCTGTCTTTGCGCGTGTTTTTACGGGGATGTTTTCGGCATTTAACTGGGTGGGATAAATTATTTTTATTTTCATCTAACTACGCATCTTGTTGGGGGGAAAAGAGCACTTTTTTGGTCATTATCCATAGCAAAGTCTGGTTTGTGCGTCAAAGTTTTTTTGGCTACTTAATATTGATGGGCGGTTTTGGGCGGAATTCGGCTGCACAGTTTCAGGGCGGCAGCAAAACCAGGAGAGGCCTTCTGGACATTTGAGATTACAGGGCAGGCTGGCGATGCCCGGCCTTCAAAACGTTAATCGCCATTTAACATGTGCTAAATTATAAGGCTGGCCTTCTGGGCCAGCCCAGGGGGCATATCCATCCCCGAAAGATGCTTTTTGCGGGCGTTTGTCTTTGCTATCTGCCGCCTGCCGGGAAAGCCATCTCATCGCAACGCCAGCAATTCTGCTTACGAATGTCTCCGGAAGCATTAACATTGCTGTCGCAGAGCCAGCTGTAGCCGTTCTTATCCTTGATCCATTTAAGTGGACGGATTGCGGGTGTACAGCAAAGGTCGGTATAATCATCGATTGTTTGTTTTCTTCTACTTGCCATGACAACCTCCTCTTCGTTAAGCGTTTTTGGGTTTTCATTATAGTATAACGCATTATTCATACCAAAAGAGGAAAAGATGCGTACGAATTATTTTTTTGATAACCATTTGAAAATAAAACATTTTAGTAGAAGCAAAAATCAGGATGATGTTTGTTGCTTCTTTATTTTTTTATTGTGTTAAAATTATCATTAATATATGCTAAATAATTATTAAGGTGATAGCCATGCTTGAAAAAGATTTGAGCGCCTACTGGAAAACCGTATTCAATACAATACAGGATGGGCTCATGATAGTAGACAGGGCCGGGACGATCCTGTCGGTCAACAGGGCCTTTGAAACCATAACCGGCTATTCCATGGATGAAATAATCGGAAAGCCCTGCTCGGCCTTGCATTGTGATATCTGCGAAATGGCTCGCGATAAAGACGGGAGCTACTGGTGTGTTCTGTTCCGGACCGGCAGCCTGAATATGCGAAGGTGCACGCTGGAGAGGAAGGACGGACGCTATGTCCGGGTTTTGAAAAACGCCTCCCTTTTCCATGATCCCAATGGCAAGGTTATCGGCGCGGTCGAAACATTAACGGATATTACCGAGATCGTTCAGAAAGAGTACCAGATCGACGCCTTTCAGCGTGAAATCCTTTCCCAAGACCGCTTTCACGGGATCCTTGGCTCTTCGGTTTTAATGCAGAAGGTGTTCAGCCTGATTGCCAGCTCGGAAGCTTCCGACGCGCCGGTAATTATTTGGGGAGAAAGCGGAGCGGGGAAAGAGCTGGTCGCCGAGGCTTTTCTTGAGATCGGCGCCCGGAGACGAAGGCCCTTTGTAAAGGTGAATTGCGCCGCGCTGAATGAGTCTCTGCTGGAGAGTGAGTTGTTCGGCCATGTTAAAGGGGCTTTTACCGGCGCTTATAAGACCAGAAAAGGGCGATTCGAGGCCGCT
>CAYSMV010000488.1:0-1726 GCA_964432245.1 uncultured Desulfobacterales bacterium | reverse complement strand
TGTTGCTGGTGTGCCGGCGCATGATCTCTTTGCGCACCCGCGGACTGCCGCTTTCCAGGCCGAATTTTACGATCCGGCAGCCGGCCTCCGCCAGAGCCGCGGCCCGTTTCCGGTCAAAAAAATGCACATGCGCGTTGACCACGAAAGGAATCCGGCAGACCTTCCGGTACGCCGCGCAAAACGCCGTCAGGTAGTCCGCATTATAGGTGAACAGATCGTCGTCAAAGATAAACATCTTTATATTTTTATAATTTTCAAGCAGGTACTTTATTTCCGCGATCATTTCGGAAACGGAAAAATGCCTTATGTATTTCAGGCTGGAAAAACTGACGCCCAGCTCGGCCCGGTATTTTTTGACGATAATATGATTAAAACAGTAGGTGCATCGAAACGGGCAGCCCCGGGAGGCCATGAGGCCCACCCAGCCGTTTTTTTCGTCGATCAGTTTCTGAAAATCAAAAATATCGTAATCCTTCATGGGAAGCGGTTCAAGGTCGGGAAACGGCCGGACCGGATTCATGTGTACCGCGCCGTTTTTTAAAAAACCCAGGTTCCGGATTCCGGACGGGTCTTTCCCCTGTTCGATGGTGTCCACGAATTCAAGGAAAGCGGTGTCACACTCCCCGGCAAAAACATAATCAAACGAGCCGGAGCCCAGGACCTGCTCCGGCGAGACCGTGGCGTGAATACCGCCGCAGACCATGGGAACCCGGCTCTTTTTTCTAATCCAGGCGGCGGTCTGTACCGCGTAATGCCACTGATTGGTCACCACGGAAAAGCCGATCACCCCGGGATCGTATGATTTGACCATGGCCTGCAACCCGGCTTCATCAGGCAGCGGTCCCAGTTCTTCGGCCAGGTGAATGAGTTTGACCTCGTGGCCGGCCTTTTTCAGGACGGCGCTAATATGGGCCAGGCCGTAGTTGAACCCGAGCTGGGAACCGGCATTGGGATAAACAAAAAGAATCCTCATGCCTTTTTCCTGGCGTCATTGATACGGCCGATAATATCCGCGTTGTCGAACATCTTCTCTCTGCTCAGATTATCCACATGGATAATTTTACTGACGCATTTTCCACGGGCCTGCCATCTCCTGACAAAGCGGGGGTTGTTGGACCCGGCGAAAACGGTACAGGAAGGAATCCCGGCGGCGGCCGCGATATGCTGGCAGGCGGAATCATACCCGATAAATTCATCGCTTTGCGAAATCACGGCCGCGATTTCTCCGATGCCGCAGACAATGCCGGCGATTCCGGGCGCCGGCAACGCCGCCGGAGCGCTCACGTCCGTCCGGGCGGTCGCAAAGCCCTCTCTGCCGAGCGCGTCAAGCAGCGCGTAAGCCCGCTTCTTTTCCTCGGCTTCCGCCCCGCAGTCCAGAATCACGGAGGTGCCCTGTTCGGATAAAAGGGAGGCCAGCAGCCTGAATTCAAAATCATCATCCAGACGTTTCCGCGCGTTGCCGCCCACGCCCAGGTTAACCGTAACAATATGTCCGGCGGATTGCCGTAAACGGTTCAGCATCCCTTTGGCGGCCGCCTTTGACGATTCGTCAATCCACACTCCGGGGCTGCGGAAACCCGAATCCGGCAGGATCCGGTTGACCCATTCATTGGCCAGTTCCGACATGGATAAACGCTGGGCGCCGTTACCATTATAACGGCTGTTGAAAAAAAAGTATCTGCCGGCCTCGGTCACCGGCAAAATGCCCAGCTGGGAAAGACGTGAA
>CAYSMV010000487.1:0-2594 GCA_964432245.1 uncultured Desulfobacterales bacterium | reverse complement strand
ATGGGGGGCGGTGATATCAAGCTGCTGGCCATGATCGGCGCCTGGTGCGGCTGGAAGGGCGTGGTCTTTATCATCCTGGTCAGTTCCGTGGCCGGGACCCTGGTGGGCTTGATCGTCATGGCCGTGTATCATAAAAACATGAAAGTCGCCCTGCCGTATGGCCCTTTTCTTTCAATGGGCGCGATTTTGTATGTTTTTTTCGGGCCCGAACTGATGGAGGGATATTTCCTGTTGCTGGGATACTAATTTTTTAAATCCGGGCCGAGCCCCGGCGATAACTTACCGGAGGAAAGATGGATAAATTAACGGCGCTTTCCGTCCTGGACGGTCGATATGCCGCCATGACCGCTGATCTGGTTGAAATTTTTTCCGAGGCCGGGCTGATCCGGAACCGGGTGTCAGTGGAGCTGGAATGGCTGAAATTTCTGGGGCGCGATCTGCGTTTGTTTGATATGTCGGACGCCGACGTTGAGAAGATCGACGCCATCGGCCGAGCTTTTGATGCCCGCCGCGCGCAAGACGTCAAGGACATTGAAAAGACCACCAACCATGATGTCAAGGCCGTGGAGTATTACATAAAGCGCGAACTAGATGCCGTTGGCCTGTCCCGTATCAGGGAATGGACGCATTTCGCCTGTACTTCGGAGGATATCAATAATTCAGCCTATGCCTTGATGGTGAGACAGGGCAGGGACGTTGCCGCAAAGGCGCTGAGCGGCCTGCTGAAAATACTGGAAGATCTGGCCGCGGTGCATAAAGCGCTGCCCATGATCGCCCGGACCCACGGCCAGCCGGCCACGCCCACCACCGTGGGCAAGGAGTTTGTTAATTTTGCCTGGCGTCTTAACCGGGAATTGAAAAAATTTCAGGCCGCCGAGATCCACGCCAAGCTCAACGGCGCCTCCGGTAATTTCAACGCGCACCTGGTCGCGTTTCCCGATATCGACTGGATCAAGGCTTCGGAACGGTTTATTTCCGAACGCCTTGACGCGGTTCCGCTGCTGTTTACCACCCAGATCAATCCTTACCATTATATATCCGAACTGCTCCAGATAATGATTCGCATCGCCGCCGTATTGATGGATCTTGACCGGGATATGTGGGGATACATTTCCCTGGGGTATTTCACCCAGAAGCAGAAACCCGGTGAAGTGGGCTCTTCCACCATGCCCCATAAGATAAACCCCATTGATTTTGAAAACAGCGAGGGCAATCTGGGCGTGGCCATATCCCTGATGTCGCACCTGTCCGTAAAACTGCTGCAGTCGCGTTTTCAGAGGGACTTGTCCGACAGCACGGCCCTGAGGAACCTGGGTGCCGTCTTCGGATACGCGCTCATCGGCATTCAAAACAGCGTCAAGGGATTGCGTAAAATCGATGTCAACCAGCCGGCTATTAAAGCGGATATGGATAATAATCCCGCCCTGCTGGCGGAGCCGATCCAAACCGTGATGAGAATGTTCGGCGAGGAAGATCCTTACGAAAAGCTCAAGGCCCTGACCCGGGGGCGGGTGATATCGGCCGATGACCTCTGCTGCCTGGTCGATTCCCTGGAAAATGTTCCGGATGACTGCAAGGCGCGGTTGCGGTGCTTGAGTTGTGACGCTTATATCGGGCTGGCGGAGCAGCTGGTGGACGCCTATTTCGCGGCATGCGCGTCCGGGGACAAGCATCGCCGCTGATATGCCCGTGAATTGATCGGGTTGTGGAAACAAAAAAAAAGCTGACAGGTGAGCGGAACTTGTTTTGGAGAGCGGCCCGGGTATTTCAGGAGATTTCAGAAAATATCCGGGCTGTTCATAAATTGCGGGATTGAGAAGGAGCGAAAACATGAAGCGCACGCTGATAAGAGGCACGGGGAGATTTATACCCGATCGCCTGATTACCAATGATGACATGACGCAATGGATGGATACTTCCGACGAGTGGATACGCAAACGGACGGGCATCGAGCAGCGTTACTGGATACCGGCCGGAGGCGAGACCGGCGCGTCGGATCTGGGCCTGGAGGCGTCCAGAATCGCTCTGGAACGGGCCGGCTGGAAAGCCGAAGACCTGGACCTTATTATATTCGCCACCCTCAGCCCGGATGTTTTTTTCCCCGGGTCGGGCTGCCTCTTGCAGCACAAGCTGGGATTGTTTAATACGCCCACCCTGGATATCCGGCAGCAGTGTACGGGATTTATCTACGGGCTGGCCACCGCCGATGCCTATATCAAAAGCAACATGGCTAATCGCATCCTGATCGTGGGGTCTGAAGTCCACAGCACCGGTCTGGATCTGTCCACACGGGGCAGGGATGTGGCGGTGATTTTCGGGGACGGCGCGGCCGCGGTCTGTGTCGAAGGGGAGGATAGAGAGGATAATGTCGGTGTCCTGGCTTCTATCCTGCATTCCGAGGGCAAGCACGCCGAAAGTCTTTTTCTGGAAGCTCCGGCTTCAAGAATCTATCCCGAGCGGATTACGCACCAGATGCTGGACGAAGCCCGTCATTATCCCAAGATGAACGGCAAGCTTATTTTCAAGCTGGCGGTGACCCGGCTGCCGGAAGTCACGCTGGAAGTGATGGCCAAGGCCGGCATGACCTCCATGGA
>CAYSMV010000486.1:0-6273 GCA_964432245.1 uncultured Desulfobacterales bacterium | reverse complement strand
GGCCTTTCAGCGGGGGCTGGGGGCCTTGAAAAGCGTGCTGGGCGGGGTGGCCGACTTGTATGAAAGCAACCTTTTTCTGGCTTATCTTTATCAGTTTCTGGATGTGGAACCGGTCGTGCGGGAACCGGCTGATCCGCGGCCGCTACCGGTAACGGCAGGCGAGGGGTTCCGGTTTGAGAATGTCTGGTTCGGTTACCCCAATACGGCGCCGGTGGTGCTCAAAGACATCTCGTTTTCCATCAGACCCGGGGAGGTGGTCGCCCTGGTCGGTGAAAACGGTTCGGGCAAGACCACCATCGCCAAGCTGCTGTGCCGACTGTATGATCCGACCCGGGGCCGTGTTACCCTGGAGAACACCGCTCTGGGTGAATTTTCAACCGCTGCCCTGCGCCGGGAAATCAGCGTCATTTTTCAGGATTTTGCCAGGTACAACCTGACGGCGGCCGACAATATCCGGTTCGGCAATATCGAGCTGCCGGAAACGGATACGGCGGCCATTGAGCAGGCGGCCGCAAAGGCCGGGGCGGACCGGGTAATTGCTGCCTTGCCGTATCAGTACCAGACCATACTGGGGAAAGTATTTAAGGACGGGGTGGAGCTCAGCATCGGTCAGTGGCAGATGATCGCCCTGGCCCGGGCGTTTTTGCGAAACGCCCGGCTGATCGTGCTGGATGAGCCGACCAGCAGCCTGGATCCCAAAGCCGAATATGAGGTGTTTACGCGGTTCCGGGAACTGATGCACAATAGAAGCGCCCTGTTGATCAGCCATCGTTTTTCCACGGTGCGGCTGGCCGACCTGATCCTGGTTTTAAAAGAGGGGCTCATTGTCGAGCAGGGCGATCACGCGGCCCTGATGCGGGAGAACGGATATTATGCGGATTTGTTCAGAAAACAGACCGAGCGACAGGAGGATATCTAAGAGGCTTTAAAAAATATATTTTTTTGTTGACTCGAGTAACAGTTTATGATAAAAAAATACGAATTTTTTAAACGCGCTATGCGATTCATAAGTTTCAGGGTTTTGACCGGGCATGGCCCGGAGCCAGGTATATAAGGGGGCGTTATGAACAAACATTTTGTGGCCAGTCTTGTGCTGGTTTTTTTTGTCTGTGTGGTTCCGGCGTTCGCGGTTGAGACGCCGTCCACGACATACAGCGAAACCCTGCCCCAATCCGCTTTTCAGCTGGGTGATGCCGAAGCAGCAGTAAAAATGCTGCTTGACTCCGGCGTCCCGATATCGGTCATCATCAATGCCGCGATTCAAAACGGTGTGTCGCCCGAGGCGCTTGTCGGCGCGCTGCTGGGCGCCGGTATTTCCGCGGAAAAGGTTGTGCTTTATTGCCTGGAGGGGCCGATGCCGTTTGAAAAAGTCCTCTACGCGCTTAAAGCTCACGGTGTTTTACCCGAGGATGTTTTAACCTGGCTGATTAAACGCAGAATGAGCAGTAGCGCTATTTACGATGTCTGTGATTTCATGTTGAAACAGGGTTATTCCAAGGCTGATCTATTAAGGGTGCTGAAGGATGCCGACGCGGATCGGAAACTCGTGATTCAGGTTGTCCGGTGGTTTGACATTCCGCCGGCAACCGTGGTCGCCGTTTATCAATCGCTGGGGCGGCGGGCTGCCGTCTTTTTCGGGCTTTTTTTTACCCGCCACTCTCTTCCCCAGCCGGCTCTGCTGGCCATAGGCGTGGCACGCATAAACGTTGATGAATGCGGCAGCCGCCCGGTGATCAGCCCCATGAAGCCGTAATTAAAATTTTTTAAATATTTCTCAGAGAATCTTATGCCAACCATTACCGGGATGACGTTTACGCGATTTCTGTACCTGCTGATAATTTGCCTTGTAATATGCCCGTTATCTCCGCCGGCGGGCGCCGAAGATGCCGAAGATTTGGATCAGGTGGTGATCGATGCCCGGGATGTTCAAGACAGTATCGAATCCTGCCTGGAAGCAATTGCCATCAATGGCCGGGCCATTCCAGCCACGGCTTATCCGGAAGCGGGTTTGGGGGATGTGATCACCTTTCGTGTCCGCGTTCATAACGCCTATCCCGGCACGCTGAAGTCGTTGCATTGCGGAGCCGACTGGGGAAAGGGGTTCGTCTTTGAGGGGAATCTGGGGCATAATCAGGTTGAATGCAGTTATGACGCCGACACGGGAAAGATCGTTGTCGATATAGACGAAATTCCGGGCGATTCCTACGGTTCGGAACCTGCCGGAGAACCTCCAGCCGCTTCGGAGCGCTGGTATGCTTTTGACCTTAAGGTGGCCGACTGTGAAGATCTGTCCGTTAACGTCCACACCGACGAGCTTTATTCCTGCCAGTCCATAAAAACCTATTACGCCGCGCCCGGAATCACGACCCCTGAAATTCGTTACACGGTTTCAACCTCGTCCGAGAAAATAATTTTTGGCGAAAAACAGCCGGTCGCCGTTTCCATCGATAATATTGGTGATGGCAGGGCCGCCGGTTTTATCATGGAAACCAACCTGGAAAAATTTCCCGCGACGATTACCGCCGTGTCCCCGGGGTTTGTTTATGGGGCGCAGACCGGCGCATTTATAGCCGACGGCGCTATTGACCCCGGTCAGTCCATGAATCTTAATTTTGATCTTGTCATCGACACGGAAGATTGCGGAGATTTGCCGGAAGGCGCGATCCTGTTTGCTCCATCGTATACCGATGATTGCGGTTTGCGCTTCCGGGCTCCGGAGACCCTTGTGGCTTTAAGGCCGTCCGGACAAGGGGCGGAGAATATTATACGCGGGGCGAACCTGGGCGTCGAGATATCTGTGCAGCTTCCGGACGCGGTTGAAGGCGTTCAGGCGCAGGACGTGCTTGTCACCATCAGCAGAACCAGGCCAAGGGATTTCTATGATCTGGATGTGGTCCTGAATGCCGAAAATCATCTCTACCAGGGCGACCTGGCAACAAACGGGTTTGACGGCCAGACGCCCCGCGTGGACACGAGTAAGCCGGGTCAGATTATTTTTTCTTTTGATCATGATCCCTGCCTGGCCGAGCCGTTGACGCAGGGCGGCAGCCTGCGGTTCAAGGTGAAAAAGAGGGCCAGTACGCTGGCGGGCATTAAAGCGTCGGCGCGGTTTGTCGATCGGCTGGCGGCCCTGGCGGCTCAGCGTGAGACGCCGGCCGGCCAGGCCTTGGATTTGCTGAAAAGGGAAGTCCACAGTTACGTGGGCCCGCTCCTGCATGAGGCTCCGGGCCTGGTGGTGAGGGTAACCCCGGAATGCTGCCGGCTGGAACCCGGAGAATTCGTGCCCTGGAATATTTACGTCACCAACACGGGTAATGCCGCGGCCGCTGACGTAAAGCTGAAGGATGTTATGGCAAACAACCTGATGTTTCACAAGGTCGGGGATGAAGACAAAATCGCGCCGCGGGTAAAGGAAGATGACTCCGCCTTTGGACAGACAACGCTGGAATGGGATCTGGGAGAGATCCCGCCGTCCCGGACCCGGAAAGTGAGCGTGGTCGTTCTTTGCCGGGCGGATAAGGAGCATTCCGACGTTCTGGTGAACACCAACACGATCGGCCTGGCCTCGGACTGCGAGGGTGACGCCTGCCATTACCAGGATACCGCCGCGCCCTGTTTTATTCTGCCGGATGAATGCATCAGCGGTGATGTTTTTGAGGAGCCGGGGAGAATTCATGGGTTTCTTTCCCTGACGCAGATATATAAGTCCAACCTGTATGAGAGCGATATAGAGAAGAAAAAAGACTGGGCGACCTATATTACGCCCGGCATCTGGGTGGCATTGCCCGGCAGCCATGACCGGTTGGTGGATATCACTACCACCAGTTCCACGCCCGGCGGGCTCGCGGTCAGCCCGTATTACCCCGAGAACGATCGCCGGTATCAGGCTTATCTGTTGTACAGCCCTCAGTGGGAGATGTACGCCCACGAAAGCCAGAACAATATGGTTTCCCACCGGGTAGACGGTTATTTTCACTATAACAGCGGCAACAAGTTTTCCATAAAGGTGATCGACCAGTTCAAGCGGTCGCACGATTCGGTATCTTCCCGAATCTATACCATTGATGATAAATACAAGACCAATCTCTTCAGCGCGGTTTCCGACCTTGATTTAACGGAAAAGTTCGGGCTGCGCCTGGATTATTCCAATTTCCGGGTAAACTATGAAGATTCGGATAACGATATCAATGACCGCGTCGATAATTCCTGGGCCGCTTACGGCTTTTTTCATTTAACGCCGAAAATATCGCTGTTTGCCGAATATGAATACGCGGATATGGATTACCGGAGCAATTTCCTGGATTCCAGCGAAGAAAGATATTTCGGCGGTATCCGCTGGGAATTCACGGAAAAGACAAGCGGTCAGGTTAAAGCCGGGTATGGGGACCGGGACTATGATAAATCCTGGCTCTCCGATACCGGCACTACCATGGCTGAAGTGGTGGTTGATTATGATATGACCGAAAAAACCAGAATCGTGTTTAATGCCTATCGCCGGTATGAAGAAGCAATGAGCACGGGGCTCCGCTGGGATGGCGTCCCTACCGGAAACCTGGCTACCAATATGCTGACCCACATGGTGGGCTTGTCGATAAATTATGATATAACCAGTAAACTCCATCTTAATCTCCATTCCACCATTTTTTATGATGAATACGACTATGAATATGAAGATGATGCCTGGAAGGGCGTCTGGGATGATAAGGAACGGAGAGACAGGGAGATTGCGGTTTCTCCGCAAATTAAATTTGATGTTTTTAAATGGCTCTCTCTGGATCTGGCTTATATTTACACCCATTTGGATTCCAATTACTCCGAAGAAGACTACACGGACCACACGGTCTTTTTGCGCGCCAATCTTTTCCGGTAGTTTCTTGAATTATTCCAATCGACTAAAACGATCAATCCGGCCGTTTTTTTATCCTTGCATTGAGGTAGGATTTGTTAAAGAATTACATTTTCTTAATACGATGGCTTTGCTGTCACCCCGGACTTTGATCCGGGGTCCAGGGCTGTCACCCCGGACTCCGATCCGGGGTCCAGCAGGCCCGCCGGCTTTCGCCGGCATGACGGAAAGGATAAAGAGAAGCAAAAGATATGTCGGTTAAACCTTTTTTCATGAATTTGGTTCTTGTTTTCATACTTTTTTTCAGCCTTGTCCCGGCGTCTTTCCAGACAGCCGTCGCCCAGGACTATCTGCTGGGCGGCGGCGACGTGGTGACGGTTTCCGTTTATGAACAACCGGACATGACGACTACGGTCCGCATCAGCGGCGACGGCATGATCTCTCTTCCCCTGCTGGGCCAGGTATCGGCGGATAATCTTACGGTTAAACAGCTGGAGGAAAAGATCGAGCTACTATTGGCCGACGGCTATGTCGTCGATCCGCAGGTCCATGTTTTTGTAGAAGAGTTCCGGAGCCGGAAGGTCACTATCCTGGGCGAAGTGGATTCTCCGGGGGTATACGAAATCCAGGGCCGGACAACGATCCTGGAGCTGATCTCAAAAGCCGGTGGATTGACCGAGAACGCGGCTTACCAGGCCATTATTCAGAACAAGGATAAGGCCGAAGCCGCCGACCCGGTGACCGTCATCGATTTATCCCTGTTGATGAAAGAAGGAGAGCGCTCGCAGAATATCGATATTACCGACGGCGATCACGTCTTTATCCCTCAAAAAGAGGTTTTTTACGTCAGCGGCCAGGTCAAAAAGCCGGATGTCTACAATTATGAACAAGATTTGACCGTTATCAAGGCCCTGACCATGGCCGGCGGCCCGACCGACAAAGCCGCGCCGAACAGGACCCGGATTATCAGGATCAGAGACGGCAAGGAGCACCTGATAAAAGGCGCCCGGATGGATATGCGGGTTTTGCCCAATGACGTGATTATGGTACCGGAAAGCTATTTCTGATTGGTTTTTACGGTGTCATTCACAGCGTCATTCCGGGCCTGACCCGGAATCCAGTATAAGATTGATATTATCTGTTTTTTCTGGACCCCGGCTCGGGGGCCGGGGTGACGAGATAAGAATGTAAAAATATAGAACCCGGGATGATTTGATATGACAGACGAGCTGAATTTTAAAGAGCAGGAAATCAATTTAAAAAAATACTGGTGGATCCTGCGCCGCCGGAAATATATTATTCTGCTGGCTTTTGCCGTCAGCCTGCCGCTTATCCTTATTCACAACTTATCCGAGCCGGATCTGTATCGAGCCACGGCGAAATTGCTCATTGAAAGAGACGTTACGCCCATGCTGATGACCGAGCGC
>CAYSMV010000485.1:0-1765 GCA_964432245.1 uncultured Desulfobacterales bacterium | reverse complement strand
GGTGGGCACCAATATCACCGGCGGAAACGCCGTCTTTGACGGCGCCGTGGGCAGTTTCGTGGTCAAAATTTTTGACGGCTCCCTGGCGGGCGCGGGCCTGACCGTGGATAAGGCAAAGGCGGCCGGGTTTGACGCCGCGGGCATAATCGTTTCCCAGTTTGACCGGGCCCATTTTTATGTTGAGAAGGAAATTATCTTTCTGGAACTGGTGGTTGACCGCAAGACGCGGCGGGTCCTCGGCATTCAGGGATTCGGCGGCGGAGGCAGCGAAATGGTGGGCCGCATCAACACCGTGGCCGCTATTTTAAAGCACAAGCCCCTGGTGGAGGAGATCAGTAATCTGGAGATCGCTTATTCTCCGCCGTTTGCTTCCGCCATGGATATCATCAACGCCCTGGGCAACGCGGCCGCCAATTATCTTGACGGGCGGTATCGGCCCATGGACCTGAGCGAGTTCCGGTCCGCCTGGGAAAACAGGGATAACGGCGAAGTGTTTTTCCTGGATTGCCGCGCCCTGGCCGACGCGCAGCCTTTCGAGAAAAAATTCCCGGACGTCTGGAAGAGCGTTCCGCATGATCAGCTGGCCGACCGCCTGGCCGAAGTGCCGAAAGACAAAAAAATCGTGCTGGTCTGCAATACCGGCGTTCGCTCCTACGAGGCCCAGCTGAACCTTGATGCCGCCGGCATCACCGACAACGTCAGCATCGCCGCGGGAGTGGCCGGGCTCAAGGAAGCCGGGATAGATTTTACGCTGGAGGAATAGCCCGATCCGGATTCCGGAAGATATCGCGGAAAATTCGGGCTAATGGCTGGCCCGGTATTCTTCAAGCGCTTTTCGTATGTCGTTGATCAGGTCTTCCGGGAAGATCTTCCCGGCCAGCTTCCGCTGAACGTTTTGCCCCGCTTTTTTTATGAGCTGCCGGTCTTCAGGCGAAAAGCTCATGGCTTTTATGCCGCATTTGGTCTCAAAGGCTTCCAGGCATTTTGCCTCGTAATTTCTGACCTGGCGTTTCCATTCCGGTTCAATGGCGTTGAGCTCGGAAACAAGGATTTCCTGAACATTGAAAGCGAAATTTTCGGACACCCCCATCTGTTTTTGCAACCTGTCTTTGGCGTGGGTACTCACGATAAGAGCCGCGGGCGAGTAGATCAGCGGCGGTTTGAGATAATAATTCATGTATTGATAAGCCTGCATGCCCAGAAACCAGGCGGCCGGGCCCATAACGGTATCAACCAGACCCGTGCTGAAACTGGCCACCGCCTCGGGCACCGCCAGGGGCGTGGCGTTGATTCCCAGCTCCTGGAACAGCGTGCTTTCCACGACCCCGAACCAGGTGCAAGGCTTCTGCTTTTTTATATCCTCCAGCCCCGTTATCCTGTGTTTGGCAAAAAAATAAAAAAATCCGGTATCGATCAGAGACGTCAGGATGTATCCTTTTTCTTCAAAATTTTTATCCAGCCTTTTTCTGAATTTTTCGAGGATGTAGTCCACTTCTTCGTAGTTATTGAATAAAGTCGGCAGCAGCAGGGCCGACGTCTCGGGGGAAGCCGTCAATACGCCGATCGCGGTGCAACCGCAGCCGTCCAGCTGACCGACATCGATTTTTCTTAAGATGTCGGCGTCTTCCCCCATGACTCCCCCGGTGTATATTTTCAGCTGAATCTTGCCGTCGGTCAGTTTTTTTATTTCAGCGCAGGTGGTCTCAAATACGACTATCCAGGGGGTCCCGGACGGGGCCAGGGTGCTCATTTTGATCACCAGGGG
>CAYSMV010000484.1:0-2273 GCA_964432245.1 uncultured Desulfobacterales bacterium | reverse complement strand
GCTGGAGCAAAATGATGATCATTATTTTGAAACCGATTTCAGATCCTGGCGCGGGAGTTATGGCGATTTTTAGTTCTTAAGGCGGAACATGCGGACCATGAACGACCAAATTTCTTATAAGGGATGAGCCCATGAAAGGCAGCCTTTATCGCGTGGTCATGCTGGCGGTGGTGGCATTGGGCCTGTTGTCAACGACGGATGGCCGGCAGGCCGAAGCCATGAAGGCTCTTTCCTGCGAAGAAATGGGCGGTGTGACGGGCATGTCCGGGATCAGCCTCTTTTTTAAAGACATAGACGCCACCCTGCTTGAGATCGAATCCTTTAAAATTGATCTTTCCCCTTCTGATACTAATGACAGCACGTTTCTGATCGCGGACGACAATTTTTCGAAAAAACTTTATTCGTCTTATGACACCGATGATGTTGCCATGTCGTTCTGCGGCGTTGACTCCACCGGACAATGGGACGAAAACGAACCCATTGACGTCGATTATCTGGGGCTTGAAATCGATATCGGCTCCACGGCGAGTGCTTATCATGGGCTTGCCGCCGGCGCCGTTACGCTTTCCATGGTCGGATACGGCAGCACCAACATGCATTGGGTCTGGGACCTGGCTCAATTTTTGACACCCACCAATACTTACGACGTGTTCGGTCTGCACTTAGGAGAGATATTCTGGGCCGAAGAATACATTGCTCCGGCTTCGGAGAAGAATCTTTTCATGCACCTCCTGCTTTCCCCGCTCTCGGCTTTTGCGGATTCGGCTTTTGTTGATTCCTCCGGCACGGGGGCTCAGGTCCGCAGCAATATCGGCCTGGGCGGTGAGCTGGGGCTGAAGCCGGGCGGCGGCAGTTTCGGCTTTCTGGGCTTTGACCAGGAAGCCACGGCCAACGCCGTCATGCTGGCCGGCAAGATTATCGACCGGGGGACGGCGACCACTCCTTATCCCAACTGGAGATCGTACGAGCAAGCAAACTATTACAAGGATACGGTTTCCGACTGGAATATCATGGGTGAGGCGGTTATGGGCGTTCACCATCAGCGTACCTATACCCGGTCCGGTTATACCGGCAAAACAAATACCGGCGGTGACCTGCCCCTGGATTGGTTCGCGCAGAGACAGATCGGTTACACCAGCGCTGCCCGGCCCATTAGATTTGAGGTAGCCACTTCCACCACCGACTGCGATGACGACGGCTCGAAAGATACTTATCTGGTGGCTTATGTCAACGGCCACTACTCGCGGACGGTCTATTATCCGGATTCCGCCGTATCTTCCATGGGCCGGACGCCGACCACTAATGCCATCCCCCTTGGCGGCACACCCGCCGCGGGCCTCAAAAAAGAGTACATTATCGGTGACCTGCGGATAGGAAACTTGAGGGAGGCGGATCCGGACAGGGACGGCGATGATCTCAATGATATCACCACCGAAACGGTTGATCATAGCGGGTCCTGGGTTTTGAATGATCTGTCCGTGGAATATACCAAGATCGTCATTCCCGGTGATCGAACGCTTGTCGAAGAAATACAGGCCAGCAGCGAAAATTATCTGATTCCCAACAGAGATTTTAACAACAACTATTTAGCCTTTTCCGATGACAACGATATTTATAACCGTACCATGCGTATCTCCACGCCATTTAATGGTTACGCGGGAAACCCGCAAAGTGACTTCGGCACGGATCTGACGCGTCCCGGCGGAACATGGTGGCAGTGAGGACGGTCCTGAAGAGCCTTCTTTACCCGAAAAAAGAATGCCCGGTCTTTTTCCCGTATTATATTGATTAATCCTGCCCGCGGATGATCTGTTTTCTGCTTTTCCCCGCAAGGAATATCTGCTATTCTTTTTTTCATGAGTCGATACCTCCTGGCTGGCGCCTGCCTGACGACGCTGGTTGTCGCCGTTTATTTCCAGACATGTTGGTTCGAGTTTCTGGGATTCGATGACCCGCAGCTGGTGACTGAGAATCTTCATGTCAGGCAGGGCCTGACCCCACACGGCCTTAAATGGGCTTTTTTTTCCGCCTGGCGGGAAAACCTTTTTTTCTACCCCCTCTCCCTGGTTTCTCACATGGCGGACGTGACCCTGTTCGGCCTTGACCCGGGCCGGCATCACCTGACCAGCGTCGCCCTGCACGCGGCCGTGACCCTGTTCTTTTTTGTTCTGCTGGCGCGGCTGACCGGCGAGCTCCGGCGATCGGCGCTGGCGGCCGGCCTGTTCGCTGTTCATCCCCTGGCCGTGGATTCAGTGGCCTGGGTGGCGGAACGG
>CAYSMV010000483.1:0-2408 GCA_964432245.1 uncultured Desulfobacterales bacterium | reverse complement strand
GTCTATCTTGCCGCGCAGGCGACCCGGGTTGGCGTTTCATTGTTTTACCCCGTGCCCGGCCTTCCGGATTTTAAGGACAAAACTACTTTTGACGGAGTTCATCCCTGTGCGTGCGCGGGTTCATCCGCCTATCCCTGGAATCAATCCTTGAGTACTTGCGAAATGATAACCGCTTTCCGGTTGAGCCGTTTTGTGAATCTGCAAAAATCAGACCGGCGAACGGCTTTAGATGAAAGCCTGACTGAAAAGACAATACGCGAACAAAGGCTTTATACATTTGTAAAAAAGGAACAGGCCAGGGCGCTTGTGCCGGTTCCGGACATGGATGAAGAAATGGTGGGTTTGTTTTTTAATCGCTATGTTTTATGACAGGACTTCTCTTACCTTGTCGGCCAGTTCTTTGAGAGAAAAGGGTTTGGCTAAAAAATTAACCCCTTCCTTACCCAGGTCTACATTCGTAATGACATCGGCCGTATAGCCGGATATGTATAAGCATTTAATTCCGGGTATTATTTTTTTTATTCTTTGCGCCAGTTCATTGCCGTTCATTCCGGGCATGACCACATCCGTCAGCAGGAGGTCGATCGGGTTCTCATCCGAATTTACCCGCTTAAGTGCTTTTTCCGGGGTATCCGCGGCGATCACGGTATATCCCAGATACTCCAGCACGGTCGTTCCGAACTTCAGAATTGCCAGGTTGTCTTCCACCATCAGGATGGTTTCGGTACCACCGGGAAGAATCCCGTGGGTTAATGTTTTTCCATCCCGGGGTGTCAAGCCCGGGGTTTCGATTGTCGGGAAAAAAATTTGAAATGTTGTTCCCCGGCCGGGCTCACTGTAAATTTTGATAAGGCCGCTGTTCTGTTTGACGATACCGTAAACCGTGGGCAGGCCGAGGCCTGTTCCCATCCCTTTTTTGGTGGTAAAAAAAGGATCGAAGATCTGATCCCGGATTTTTGTATCCATGCCGCAGCCGTTGTCGCTGACGGCCAGCATGGTATAATCCCCGGATGCCGGTTTTACCTGGCCGACGCCGAACTCTTGAGCAAGCGTTGTATTTTGGGTTTCAATGGTGATATGGCCGACATTGCCGATGGCGTCCCTGGCGTTGATGACCAGGTTGGTCAAAACCTGGTCTATCTGGGAAGGATCGATCATGACCCGGCCGGTAATTTCAACGGGTGTCCACTTCAGGTGGATGTTTTCGCCGATGAGTTGATGCAGCATGGGCAGCATATCGGATATGGCCTGGTTGATATCCAGCACTTCCGGGATGACGGTCTGTTTTCTGGCAAAGGCAAGCAGTTGCCGTATCAGCGCCGCGGAGCGATTCACCGTGTGGCGGATCGATTCCAGCTGTTCCCGGCCGTTTCCATCAAGCTCCTGCTGCATCATGATCAGTTCCGTATTACCAATGACAACCGACAGCATATTGTTAAAATCATGGGCGACGCCGCCGGCCAGTTGACCGATGGCCTCCATCTTCTGGGCCTGGTGAAGCTGGGCCTCAAGTTTTGCCTTATGCTTTTCTGCTTGTTTGCGTTCTTCGATTTCGGCTTTTGCCCGTTTGATGGCGGCATTGTTGATGGCGAAAACCCCGGACGCGACAAAGCAGGCGGCAATAACCGCCAGACCGTTATCAGATAAAAAATCGATAACGGCATAATGCGGTATATTTAACTGGTGACCATAAAAATGGACAAAACCGGATAGAAAGCCGATATTAACCAATCCATACAGTAAAATAATCGATCGGCGTTGATTAATGACCAGGGGGAGCAAACCCAGAAGACAAATGATAAAAACAAAGGAGTCCAGGCGGGCTACCGTATTACCGGGATCGAAAACGATTACAACCCAGCATGTTATTGTAACGGCGATAATCAGCAGGTGCGCGGAAAGAAAAAAATTGCCGCGGATCAGAAGCAGAATGGTAAGAAAAACGCTTAAAAAGCATACCATAAGGGCGAAAGTAACATGGTTGAAGGCATAGCCTACGATATCTTGCTGAATAAAACAGACGATGCCGGCCAGGACAAGAATTATCGCCAGTATAGCCAGCGACAAGGTCAGAAAGAATCGCGCTTTTAATTGCAGGCCAAGGTCTGATCGAGAGTAAGCTGACAGGAGCCGGTCAAGCGGTTTCGTCAATATTTTTTCCTTAATTCTGTAACGTCCTGTTGACTAAGAAGCGCGAAAGTGCGGTAAAGAATTGATTTGATTTTTATATCTATAACAGACGGCGCTGGATGTCAATATTTTCTCATTCCTTTACATGCTTTTTTTCACTTGAATCATCGGCTTTGTCTGATTTGGAGAAAAAGCTGAAGTTCAAATCTTACAGGGCCGAAAAAGGATCAGTTTGTTTTGGACAATATTGATTCTTTGCATTATAAAATTTATAAAGC
>CAYSMV010000482.1:0-1931 GCA_964432245.1 uncultured Desulfobacterales bacterium | reverse complement strand
TTGTGCCGGCGGAAAACTCCCTTCTCGGTAAAACCATTGAAGGTACGATTTTTGATTTTGTGGAAGGCGTAATCCGTAAGAAACGGGTTGAGATGCCTGAGCTCGAGGTCAAAAGCCGGATCAGGACCTTCGAGGAGGTCGATCAGGTCATCTCGGAAAAAAACGCGCGTCGTGAAGCCGCGCGATGCCTCGATTGTTGCCGGATCTGTTATAACCGGGATGCGTAAATTCAATAATCAGAACGGCTGATTCCCCGCAGCACCGCTCTCATATCCGCCGCTATCGGAGCCGTGCATCTTATTGGTCTATCTGTTTCGGGATGTCTGAATTCAAGTTTCCAGGCGTGGAGCATCTGACGGGGCGCGCTTTTCAGTTGGTCGAAGACAGCCTTGTTTTTAAAACGGGCGATTTGTTTCGTCCATCTGGCGCTGTAAATTACGTCTCCCACTACCGGCGTTCCCGATGCCGCGCAGTGTACCCTGATCTGATGGGTACGGCCGGTTTTTATGATGACTTCCAGCAGGCTGGCGCCTTCGAACTTTTTTAAAATCCGCCAGGTTGTCTCCGCCTGCCGGGATTTTTGGCTCCTGACCGACATTTTTTTTCTGTTGGTAACATGCCTGCCGATGGGCAGGTTGATTGCCCCTTTTTCTTCTTTTGGCACGCCATAAACAAGTGCCAGATATTTTTTGATGATTTTTCTTGAGGCGAACATATCGGATAATTTTTTAAACGCTTCCGTTGACTTGGCGACGATCAAGGCGCCTGACGTATCCCGGTCCAGCCGGTGCACGATGCCGGGTCGACTGCTTTCTCCGACTTCACGGATCTCGGGGTAGAGGGACAACAACCCATTGACAAGCGTGCCGGTTTCGTGGCCTGGAGCCTGATGGACGACCAGTCCGGGCGGCTTGTTAATGATTACTATATGATGATCTTCGTAGAGAATATCAAGTGGGAGTGGTTGAGCTTCAGGCTGACCGGTCGGTTCCGCCGCCGGGATATATCCCGATATGCTTTCTCCGGCCTTTATTTTATGGGAAGGTCTGGTTTCCTGACCGTCGATTCGTACGATGCCTTTCTTGATTAAAGATGCCGCCAGGCTTCTGGAACACCCTTTTTGATTTGATACGAATTGGTCCAGCCGTATGTCTGTGTGGCACGTATCCGCGGTAATAATAAAGGCCTCGGTTTTATTCGGCGGCATTCTGGGGGTGTGATTTGGGAAAAAAGGATTCGATCTCGGACATGACCGACTGCTCCTTGGCCCCTTTGGCGATTGACAATTCAGTAACCAGCAGGCCCTGGGCGGTATCCAGAAGTTTTCTTTCACCAAAAGAAAGATCTTTGGTCTTCTTCAGAAGAAAAAGATCCCTGAAGACCTCCGCTATTTCGTATAGTGATCCGGTCCTTATTTTGTCCATGTATTCCTTATACCGCCGGTTCCATGTCTGGTTGTCCTGCGTGGAAGCCGCGTCATCCTGATGCTGGATGATTTTGTATATTTTGGAAACTTCTTTTTTAGTGATAACATCTCTAATACCAACGGCTTTCAGGTTTTTCACGGGAATCATGATGACCATGTGGGTCTCAATTATTTTCATAATATAGAAGTCTTCGTTGGTCTCCCCGATCGTTTTTGTTTCTATGGCTTCTATGCGACCGACGCCGTGAGCCGGGTAAACAACCAGATCTCCTGGGCGGAAGTTGTTTGTTTTATTTGATTTTTTTTTATTTTTTGTGTTAGCTTTGGCAGCCATTTTACATTATCGTCGTAATATATTCTTATTTTGAAAAAATTCGGCTATGTTTACAGGATTCGGCTGTTTTTATATTGTCAGCCGTGAATTTTTCCCGGCTTTAACCGGGGGTGGCGATGTTTTAAACGCATAACAATTATCAATAACAAATATTATAAGAAAAATCAATAA
>CAYSMV010000481.1:0-1868 GCA_964432245.1 uncultured Desulfobacterales bacterium | reverse complement strand
GGGCGGCCACGGCCAGCGGCGTGGCCCCGGTGACCGCGTCCACGCCGCGGGACGAAAGGTCGGCTATCCAGACCGGGTCACCGGACATCCGGGCGGGATAAGCGAAAAACAGAAAGGCGCGCCCGGTCAGGGCGGGGTTGAATATGTTGCGACCGGTACCGCCGAAAATCTCCTTGCCGATGACCACGCCGAAGGAGATACCCAGGGCCGCCTGCCATAAGGGAATCGTCGGCGGCAGGGTCAGGGGAAAGAGCAGGCCGGTGACCAGAAAGCCCTCGCTGATTTCGTGCTTGCGGATGGCGGCAAAAACAAGTTCCCAGAAAAACCCGACGCCGTAGGAAACAATGATCAGCGGCAGCACGATCCAAAGCCCCCGGGCCGTGACGGAGAGCGCGTCTAAAGAAAGGCCGGCGGCCCGGGAAGCCTGATAACCGGTATTGTAAATGCCGAACAGCAGGGGCGGCGCCAGGGCCAGCAGGACGATGCTCATGAACCGTTTTAAATCCAGGCTGTCCCGAACAAAGGGTTGCTGACGATTGACCAGGCCGGGAATAAAGAAAAAAGTTTCAAGGGCGTTGAACAACGGCGCTATCACGGCCAGGCGGCCGCCGGGCCGGAAGTGTTTTCGCTGGGAATCAAAGAGTTTTTGAACGACTTTCATGGGCTTATTCCGTTGTCAACTCTCTGCAGTAGTCCCTTCTGGCCTGCTGCAGAATGCCGACCAGTTCAATTTTGGAAGGGCAGACATAGGAACACAGACCGCACTCCACGCAATCCAGCAGCCCGTGCGCCAGCGCCTCCTCGATTTCGCCGGCCAGGAGGCATTTGACCGTGAACTGGGGCAGGATATCAACCGGGCAGACCCTGGCGCAACTGCCGCAGTTGACGCAGGCGCGCGTTTCGCCGTGCCGGCCGGCATCCAGGGTGAACGGCCCCCGGTTAAAAGCGGACAAAAACGCCCGCGAGAGACTGGGCTTGCGCCATCCCGGCCGGAGAAAACCTAAAAATTCGTTTTTGTTGCCGGCGGGCAGAACCGCCAGGGCGGTATCGTAAAGCCCCAGGAAATCATCCGGCTCGGACGCCCTTCCCCGCCAGACACCTCCGGCAAAGAATTTGCAGTCTTCGGTCTTGCTGATTTCAGGCGCCAGTTGAGCCAGCGGCGTGCCCAGCCGGGTAAGCACGTGGCGCGAGTTGCCCGGCGCCAAGACCGTTACCAGGCGCTCGACGGGATAAACGCCGTCGGACAGAAAGCGGCCCAGCAGCAGCACGTCCTGTCCGTGAATATACCAGCAGCGGTTGGCGGCGGTGGAGGCCCGGGTGTAATAGAGAAAAACGCCGGGGTCGTCGGCCGGGTATTTGCCTTTGACCCGGTGGGTCACCGCTTTGGCCAGTTCCGGCTCAAGGCCGGCGTCTTCACGGCAGGCAATCAGGTAGACTTCGGGAGAGAGGCGCTGTAAGGCGTCCAAGCCGAAAAAAAAAGATTCCAGGGAGCCGTTCAGATAAAGCGCCGGTTCCGGGTGAAACGGGTCCAGCCTGTCCAGGTTGACGATAATGGCCGGCGGAGTGTCGGCCGGGTCGGCGATATCGCGGAACGGCAGGGCCCGGATCAGCGGCCAGAGGCCCCCGGCCATCAAATGCCGGGCCAGGTCTTCGTGCGGGATGACGGCCAGCTGGTGCCGGTTGAGCGCCTGGAATTCCTCCTTCTCTTCCTGCCTGTCCAGCCGGATCACGACGGCGCGGATGATCCGGCGGGGACCGAAATCAATGGCTTCGACCGTACCGCCGCCGGGGGACGTGAAAACGATGTCCGGCCGGCGCTTGTCAACGAACAGAACGTCTCCCCGTTTTACCCGGTCATTTATTTTGAC
>CAYSMV010000480.1:0-4603 GCA_964432245.1 uncultured Desulfobacterales bacterium | reverse complement strand
AGCCATTGCGTCCGGTTCATCTGCTCACCTCCTTGGGTGAAACATAAACCGGACAATTTATGTGCTACAACACCGGACAGTTTATGTGTTCTCTACAATTGCATGTTCCAGGCTTGACAATTTTTACCCCGTATGGTTTGATGCACTCGTAAGAAGTCAAAAAGTTACGAAGCCATCATGGTTTAAAGACTCTGCAAGTCAATATGGTTTCAATCAATTATAACCGGAAGCGTTTTTTGACGACGCGAATATTTTTTAGGGAATGGATGAGATGGATACCGGCAAGTCAATGAACTGGGACTGGGAGAAACTCCAGCAGCAGCAGAAAAAACGATCGGGGCCGCGGGGAGACGATGGCGATAAGGGAGCACCCCCTCAAATGGATAATATTATAAATAAATTCAAAGGGTTTAATTTTTCATGGCTTCCAATTCTCCTGATTGTTGCCGCCATTGTTTTTGTTTTTCTGGCAACGTCTATGTTTTATACCGTCGATGTCGATGAAGTCGGTGTTATTCAGCGGTTCGGAAGATTTATCAAGCCGGAAAGGCCGCCCGGCCTTCATTTTAAATGGCCCGCGGGAGTGGAAAAGGTCACCAAGGTAAAGGTAAGACGGGTTTATAAGGAGGAATTCGGTTTCGAGACCCTGCAGGCGACTGAGAGCAGGGCCTTTACGACGGACAAAGGCCTGTTTGACAGCAAAAACGTCGGTGAAAGTCTTATGCTCACCGGGGATCTGAACGTGGCCCTGGTACCCTGGATCGTGCAATACCGGATCAAGGATTCCTATAAATATCTTTTTATGGTCAGGGCCGTGGAACAGTTGCTAAGAGACATGTCCGAGGCCTCCATGCGCCTGGTGGTGGGCGATCGCAGCATCAACGAGGTCATCAGCAATCGGCTGGAAATCGCCAATGAAGCCATGGTTATTTTACAGAAGGAGATGGATGACGCGCAGAGCGGAATTCTGATCGAGGCCGTGGAACTGAAAAAAACAAACGTGCCTCCGGAGGTGCAGCCCTCTTTTAATGACGTCAACCAGGCTTCACAGGAAAAAGAGCGGACAATTCAGGAAGCGCGGAAAGAGTATAACATGGCGGTTCCCGCCGCCGAAGGCGAGGCCCAGCGGGTTGTCAAGGCGGCCGAAGGCTACGCCCTGGAGAGAATAAACAAGGCCGAAGGTGACGCGGCGAAGTTTGTCGCGGTTTATAACGAATATAAAGAAGCCGAGGACGTCACTAAACGGCGGCTTTACCTGGAAACAATGGCGCGGGTGATGCCCAATCTGGGAGAAAAATATATTGTCGATTCCGAACAGCAAAATCTGCTGCCTCTGTTGAATCTTGGTAGGCAGAAAGGTCAGTAAAAATGAAGAACGCTCTTATCTCATTGGTCGTTTTCTTGGTTGCCGCTCTGGTGCTTGGCTACAACTCGCTTTTTGTGGTTGATGAGACCGAACAGGTGGTGGTAACCCGGTTCGGGAAAATCGCCCGGGATCCGATTGTTACGCCCGGCCTGAACATTAAATTACCGTTTATTGATATTACCAATTATTTTCCTAAGAATTTGCTGCAATGGGACGGATCTCCGGGCCAGATCCCCACCAGAGGCAAGACCTATATCTGGGTGGATTCTTTTGCCCGGTGGCGGATTGTCGACCCGATCGCTTTTTTCCAGACGGTCTCAACGCTGCCTTCCGCCATTGCCCGTCTTGACGACATCATTGATCCGGCGGTCAGGAACCTGGTGACCTCTCATCGTCTGATCGAAACCGTAAGAAAAAGTAACCGGGAACTGGATACGGCGATACGTCAGGATGGGGAAGACCTTGAAGATAATTTGGTGATTAAAACCGGCCGGGGACAGATGACCAGGGAGATCGTGAAACAGGCGCAGCCCAAACTGGATAAATTCGGCATCGAACTGATGGATGTAAAATTCAAGCGTATAAATTATGTCGAGGAAGTTCGCAAGTCCGTTTATGACCGCATGATTGCCGAAAGAAACCAGATGGCGGAGAAATTCCGTTCCGAAGGGAAAGGCGAGGCGAATAACATCAGGGGGGATAAGGAGCGGGAGTTGAAGCGTATTTCTTCGGAGGCGTATCGCCAGGCACAGACGATAAAAGGAAAGGCCGACGCCGAGGCTTTGAAAATTTACGCCGACGCCTATACACGAGCTCCGGAATTTTATTCATTTCTAAAAACGCTGGAGGTGTATGAATCCGCCTTAGGCAAGGATACTTCCCTGGTGCTTTCAACCGATTCGGATCTTTTAAAATATCTGAAGAAATATTAGGACTCACGCAAGGGCGACGGGCCGATGTTTTGTGCGCGAACCCTTCAATGCCACGCCGGCTCATCGGCTGTTTAAGCGGCCTGCCGGGAATAGCGCTTCTGAAATTACTAAACGCCGCCTGTACGATTTTCTTCTGACAGGCGGCGTTATTATTTCAAGCGGACAGAAGGCCGCGTTTATTTCCCTTTATTTCGTTGATGTCTGGTCTTCGCCAGTAACTTCCGGTGTTTATGTTTACGCATTTTTTTCCTTCTTTTTTTGATTACTGAACCCAAAAAAACACCTCCTTGACAGATTGATGGAAAATTTTGGTTTAGCCTGTTCTTTTATGTTGTCTGATCCGGGTTATATGTGTATATTTTATCGTTTGCAAGTGTTTTTTGAAGTCTGTTTCAAAAGTCCGGTGGCAGCGGCGGCGATAATCTTTATGCGCCTGCCTGGCGGACGGCATGCCCGCTTTTCCCGGCAGGTGGCGAGGGGATGATATTCCCGGCAGGCCGAAAACAGCGGGGATGATAACGCAGAGCGCGGCAAAAAGAGGATGGAGCGATTCAACGCCTCACAGATCAGGACCATCAACCAGTCGGTATCTCTGGCTGAAGAACTGGTCTGTAATTTTTTTAAAATGTCGGCCACGCAGTGGCTGCGTCACCGGTATGATGTAAAGACATCCGTTGATCTTAGCCCGCAGGAAAAAGTGAAAGGAGCCTTTGCGCAGATCGTCCGTTATGCCGGTAAAAAGGAGGGAGATTCTCTTTGCTCGTCAACTTATGATTTTTACAAAATATGTTTACAGGACGATGAGATCCTTTCCGCCGTGAAAAAAAAATCCGGGATTGCGCTTTTCCCTTTTGTGTTATACATTGTCGTTCATGAACTGATTCATATCGTGCGTTTTGCTAAATTTTATCAGCACTTTAACGCGTTGCCTGAAGAACGGAAAATTGAGGAGGACCGTGTTCACAAGATAACCCGTGAGATACTTTCCAGACATGAGATTGAAGGAATCGGGGAGGTAATGCAATTTTATTCGCAATGGGAGGTTGATCCGCTTTATACTGGATCCCCCGGTCAAGCCGGAGGATGACAACGGAAAACGAACGAAGTTTCATACAAGAGCCATCTGATTTTACTTGATCCCGGCTTTTGCCGGGATGACGGGAAAATAATATTTTTTAAGAGACCATCTTTTTTGATACTTGACAAAATGTTAATGGGTCTTAATATTTTCGTATAATTTTTGATGATTGTGATAAAAGGCGGTGTTTTTACAGCCCAAGGGGGATGAACGTTATGCCGATTTACGAGTATGAATGCACCAAATGTGGAAAGGTGTACGAAGTGTGGCAGCAAATGTCAGATAAACCCTTGAAAAGATGTAAGGAATGTTCCGGAAAACTCCAGAAACTGATTTCTCGCAGTTCATTTCACCTCAAAGGATCGGGATGGTATGCAACGGACTATGCCGGCAAGTCCGCTCCTTCAAGTTCTGGTCACAACTCTGGCAGCGGGGATGCAGGCAAAGAGCATCCCAAAAAGAAAAACACTTCCTGTAAAAAACAAGACGCCGTTGGTTCTAATGCGGAATAGCAGGTTTCCAGAGGTGATTTCGCGGTTTTGATAAATCCGGAAGAATTGCAATCTCATAACTACTTGTTATTTATATTTATTTTTATCAATCTAAGGAGGAAAAACAATGAAATTCAGGCCATTGCATGATCGTATTCTGGTTAAACGAGTCGAGGAAGAGACCAGAACAAAGGGGGGTATTATTATTCCTGATACGGCCAAGGAAAAGCCGATTGAAGGGAAAGTGGTCGCCGTGGGCAAAGGGCGAGTAGGAGATGATGGCAAAACGATTCCTTTGGATGTTAAAAAAGGGGACCGCGTTTTATTCGGCAAATACGGCGGAACCGAGGTGAAAATGGACGGGGAAGAATATTTGATTATGCGCGAAGACGATATCCTCGGTATTGTGGAATAATTTTAAATTTTTAAAATATAAGGAGTGTGACGTATGGCTGGTAAAGAGATAAAATATTCGGCGAAGGCGCGTGAATCAATGCTCTGTGGCGTTAACATCCTCGCCGATGCAGTGGCGGTGACGCTTGGACCGCGGGGCAGGAACGTGGTCATCGAAAAATCCTGGGGCTCTCCGAATGTGACCAAAGACGGCGTAACCGTGGCCAAGGAGATTGAGCTGGAAGATAAGTTTGAAAACATGGGCGCCCAGATGGTTAAAGAGGTTGCCAGCAAAACCAGCGATACCGCTGGTGACGGCACAACAACGGCAACCGTCCTGGCC
>CAYSMV010000479.1:0-5715 GCA_964432245.1 uncultured Desulfobacterales bacterium | reverse complement strand
TCGCAAGTCACGAAGATATTCATGGAATCCATTCCCTTTCAGGTGTCTGATCAGAAAGTCGCCATGTGGGTCTTTGCCTTTACTGTTCTGGCCGCGAATTTTATCGGCGCCAAAGCTTTTCATGCCGCCGCCTTGAAGCTCGACCCGGAAAATGGAGAATACCGGCAATGGGTTAAAAAAGCGGTCCTGTCGATTTTTGCCCCGGTGATGAGACGTTTTCTGTACGGCGAAGGTACAGACCCGGAGATCACAATCTCAAAACAAGCCAAATCCTTTATGGCCGCGACTTTAACCGGAGAAAAACCATCAACCAGAAAAAAGACCAAGGGGGATATCACCCGCGAAAAAATTCTCGATGCCGCCCAAACCGTTTTTACCACACGACCCTATGACACGGCCAGTATCAGACAAATCGGCCATGAGGGGGGATTTGATTTCACGATTATCCATCACTATTTCCCGACCAAGAAAGACCTGGCCGAAGCCGTGGGGGAACGTTTTTATAGTGATTTTTTTCGGCAGTCAGCCTTCTGGTTCTCTCAGCTGCAAGAAGGCGCCAAAGGCCGCTTATCGCTCTTTGAGGGGCTGTCCATATATATCAGCAAATTGCTGGACCACCTGTTTGACAACCATTACGGCCCGGCCATGATGATGCAGAATATCGCCCAGGCGGACCCGCGTCAGTCACTGCCCGCGTTTGATTTCTCATTCCGTTTCTACGCGGATATCTTCAGCCGGTTAAAACAACTGCTCCCGATCAAAGCCCCGGAAAAAGAGATCCGCATGTGGCAGTACTGCCTGGTAGCCCTGATCTCAAACTGTGTCGGCGCTTCCGACTACCCGATCTATATTATCGATCTCTCCTCCCGTAAAATCCAATACAGGCAATGGATCGCGGATGTCCTGATATTTCTGTTCTATCCCGGATTGAAAAACATGGTGACCCGGGCGTCGAACGGAGATATGCCATGATCTACCGCCAGCCGGGTTGATTCTCCGGAAAGCCGCCAAAAATGATGCCGTTCAGACCGCCAGAATCAGGCCGAATGTCATCATCGACAGCAGAACGGCACAAATGGAAACCGACCTCAGCTTCAGAGCCTGTTCCACCCCTTTTCTCCGGGAGCAGTCCTTTTCCATTGCCGACCGGATTACCGACACGGAAGGCCACAGAGGTATTTCGGACAACGCCTGATAAGGCCCTGCCGCTTGAGAGGACCGCGCCTCGAATTTTTTTCCAGGCCTGAAATCGCGTGCCGGCTCGACCTCGCCGTAATCCGGGACGGGATCGTTCTGGTCACACGAAAAAAAACAGGCCGCCTGAACGTATGGATAAATATTTTCATTTAATTTCGTCTGCTCAATCATGATTTTCTCCTTTGTCTGCCGCTCTATTGCTTGGTTTGGCGGCCGATTCTTTCGGTTCAGCCGTTGCATCCGGGGCGCTCTCCCCGGATCTGGCTCTCCTGCTCAGCTTCGCTGAGAGGATTGATATCTCTTTTCCTCTCTGCCTGAGCAGCCGGCGCCAGCGTTCGATGCCTTTTTCAAAAAGCCTGATTTTTTCGTTCAGAGAATTCATCTGCTTTTTCATCTCCCGCAGCCGTTCGGCCATTCTTTCAGACCCGTCGGCCGCTCCGTTCTTCCTTAACAGGATATAATCGCGAACAAGCCCGGCAAGGGACTTGATTTCATCCAGCGTGTACCCAAAAAGCTGAAGATCCTGGATGTGCTGACAAACCTTGACATAGGATTCCGGATAAAGTCGGAATCCCCCCGGCGTATAGCTTTCCGGTTCAATAATTCCCTTTTCTTCCCAGTGCTTGATTGTCCGCGCGTTGGAATCGATCCGCTTGGCCAGCTCGCCCACCGTCAACAGCGGCATACCCTCAGCCTGGCGCTTCGCGCCCCTGCTCGGGATGCCCACCTTGCGCCGTATCCGGATCACGTCGTCCAGCGAATATCCGATATCCAGCAGTTTGGAAATGGTTTCGGCCGTTTCAATCCCGCGCTCATCAAAATATGGCGTTTCACCGTCCACCCGCCCGGCCGGCATGAGCGCCTGCGCCTCAATCAACTTGTCCAGCATCGTCTTTTCAATCCCGGTCTTTTTTATGAATTCTTCCTGATCGTAAATATGTGCCGCCATAAAACCACTCCCCTACGTCTGTTTTTGTTTTTAAACTATACCTAAACGTATAGTTACTATTGTATCAATGTCAAGTATTTTTTTAGCCCTAGCCCGGAATTAATTACAATTAGTTTCCGTGCCGCCCGTCCCCGCCGGCGAAGCGGCTCGCGCCGGCGACCGTCTCGCCGCTTCCGATGGTGGCCAGTCCGAGCCGGAACTCGTTCTGCATGGCGGCCGCAAAATCCAGGCCGGCCTGTTCATAGGCCGACTGCCGGTCGGAGCGCAGGCATTTTTCCGGAAAAGCGGCCAGGGTTTTTGCCAGGTCCACGGCCTCGGCCACCGCCGTGCCGGCCGGCACCACGCGGTTGGCCAGGCCAAAGGCCAGCGCTTCACCGGCCGGCACCGGCCGGCCGGTGAGAATCATGTCCAGGGCGCGGGACAATCCGATCAGCCGGGGAAGCCGGACCGTACCGCCGTCAACCAGGGGAACCCCCCACCGCCGGCAGAAAACACCGAACACCGCGTTTTCTTCCGCCACCCGCAGATCACACATCAGGGCCAGCTCCAGCCCGCCCGCCACGGCAAATCCGGCCACGGCCGCGATCACCGGTTTGGAAAACACCATCCGGGAGGGGCCCATGGGCGCGTCGCCGTCGGGGGCGAACCGATTAACCGTTTCCGCTCCCTTTGAAATGCTTTTTAAATCCGCGCCGGCGCAGAAATGTCCGCCGGCGCCGGTCAGAACGGCCGCCCTGGCCTCGGCGTTGTTTTCAAACTCCCTAAAAGCCCCGGCCAGGGCTTCGGCCGTGGGGCGGTTGACCGCGTTTCTCACCTCCGGCCGGTTGATGGTGATGATGGTCACCGGCCCGTCTGTCTCCGTCAAAACCAGCATTTTACCCCCCTCTTTGTTTGAAGGCCTCCACAACCCCCGCCCTGGCGGAAAAGGTTTTTGTCTGAAAAATCGGCGACCGGCTTCGCTCACCAGGCGCTTTAAGCGTTCTGGTGAAGTGAATGGTTACGCCCCGGCCAGTATAGAGTTAACCGAAGTTCTTTTAACCGGAAGAATTCGTTGCTCGATATCCGGCCCGATTTTTCGTTTCATCACCCGCAGATCATATTCTGACTGAAGATTCAGCCAGAATTGTGCCTCAACTCCAAAGTACCTTTCCAGCCTTAGCGCGGTATCAGCAGAAATGCTCCTCTTACCATTTACAATCTCGCTTATTCTGTTTGGGGGAACCGCAATATCCCGCGACAACTTATTCATGCTTATGCCCATGGGCTCCATGAAATCTTCTCGTAAAATTTCGCCGGGCGTAATGGGCTCGAGAAAATTATCTTTTGTGCTCATCTTTTCACCTCAATGATAATCGACGATAGCCACGTTAAAAGCATTACCATCATGCCATTCAAAACAGACTCGCCATTGTTTATTAATGCTGATTGCATATTGCTCTTGCCTTTTGCCCGTCAAAACGTGAAACATGTTCCCCGGATTTAGCATTAACGCATTCAGGCTTGGTGCGGCATTAAGAACCACCAGTCGTTTCCGGGCTTGCCTCTCAAAGGATTGAAATCGGCGTACCCGTCTGTCATTAAACAGCTCTTCGGTATCTTTACAGGCAAAAGATTTTATCATATACTTAAAGTATTATGTATCGCGTAATATGTCAAGCGGGAAACATTAAGAACGGGGGGCGGCGCGAAGCGTCCGCGCCATCGTCGCAACTCACCGGCGGCAAAAAGCAGAGCGAGGGACGAGCGGCGCTTTTTGCCGTCCGCGTGAATTTGCCTTGTTAGGCTTTTGGTTATTTGCGAGCAACAAAAACCATTTGATGGCAATGATATGGATCGAGCTTTTCCAACGGTTTTTGCATAAAATTAGGAAATGGGTATAAGCCGTATCCATAACCTCTTATCTCCTCAAAACCCAGCATCGATAGGTAGGATTTTAGCGCTTTAAAGCTAAACACCACGAGATGTCGATGAACGGGGGTGTCTGTTTCTGTGTCCGGCTGCAAACTTTCATGGCTCACTTTGAATAACTCTTCTTTCTTTAACAGCGCATCGGAATCAGGATGCGGCCCACTTGACGGCATCTTTCCAGCTAAAATCAAGGCAGCTGTAAAATATGTGCTGATATTTGGTGTCAAAATCACCAATACCCCATCTTTTTCTAGGCAGCGATAGCATTCCCGAAGATAATTGCATGGATTCAACAGATGCTCCAAAACCGATAATCCAAAGATGCATTTATATGACTCATCTTGGCACTCCATATTCTTATTTAGATCGCCTCGCAATACATTTAATCCTTTATCGCGTGCTTTCTGAGCAACATTTACGTTCCACTCTATTCCGCTATATCTAGATTTATCAATTCCAATTCTTTTATTCAGCAGATCAAATTTTTGACCTGAATGCGCTCCGCAATCCAGACATGTGCCACCATCTTGTAAGGTATTTACTATTTCATTATGCGCTCGACTATAGGCCTCCTGCATTGTCCGTTGATAGAGGCTCTTGAAATACTTTTTTAGCATTGCTGCATTTCTCCGTGCGTTCTTTGCCTAACATTAATATTATTGTGATTCTTGTTTTTTGACCCGAAAAATATCCCCTTATGCATTTAACGCCTTTGAAATTTCAGTGTCAATATGTAAGAAACCAAATAAAACCAGATAGATTGACTTTTAAACGAAAAATTATTTATAAAACATGGAACTAAACACTTACATAAAGAGCTGAATCGGCGGCATAGATCTTAAGGAGTAACTAATATTTCAGTAAGTTGTTTTGAAACCGGTAGTTGTTTGCGCTCCGATTTAAGGCGGGATTTTGTGACAACAGGAAGATTATCCCGCGTCGTGTTTTTTAAGGAAAAAATATCCGCGCAATCCAGACAATACCGGCCATTTCAGTTCGAAAGCAACCGTGATTGACAGATATGCGGTTTAAAAGGAAACCGGCCGGGCGCGAGTCCGGCCGGTTTTTTTATAAATTCCTGGCTGCTTCGTATCCCTCATGCACCGCGTAAACGATCTTGCGCGGCTGCCTGGCGTCCCCGACCACGATCACATTATAATCTTTCAGCTCGGCCGCCAGTTCATTATTGGGCCGGGAACCGATGGCCATGACGACCGTGTCGGCGGCAATGGTTTGCGGCTTGCCGTCGACCTCGCCGGCAATGCCTTCAGCCGTGATCTCTTTAACGGCAAAGGAATTGACCTGCTGGACGCAGCATTCCTTGAGGCATTTCATCACCACCCACCTGGTGCCCGGACCGATGTTATGGCCCATCTTGGGCAGCATCTCCAGCTGCACCACCTTTTTGCCGTCTTTGGCCAGGTGCAGGCTGACATCGCAGCCGGTGCCGCCGCCGCCGATGACCGCCACCGTTTTGCCGGGCACGGACTTTCCGGCCAGAACTGTCCAGGCGTGAATAACATTATCCCGGTCAACGCCTTTGATGGGCGGGGAGGCCGGAAGAGCGCCGGCCGCGTATATAATCACATCCGGTTTTTCGGCCGTCACGCTTTCGCGGTCCGCCGTCTTGCCCAGCGTAACCTTGACGCCCAGATCCTTGA
>CAYSMV010000478.1:0-7584 GCA_964432245.1 uncultured Desulfobacterales bacterium | reverse complement strand
TTTGTTGTTTTTGAAGAGTAAATATCCTCAAAATAAATTGGATTTTTCGCAAACGATGCCGCCGCGGAATGTTCGATTCCCTGGTCAACGGGCAGGATGGAGAGATAACCCGTCCGGGCCAGGTTGCCGGTCTCATATAAACGGCTCAGATTGCCCAGCACGCGGTTATTCCTGTCCGAGAACATGAAGATTTTATCCACCATCCCCCGGTCCGGGAACGTGATCTCTTTCTGAGATATTTTAGGAGTGGAAAAATCCAATAACAAAGAGGCTTCGCCTCCCAGTAACTTCCGGATTTGGTCTGTCGGTAACATGGCTTTTTTCTTTCTTTGTCGGTTTTTGCGATCCGGCTTTTGGATCTTAAATAAAAATTATCAAATCGTGGGATATCCGGATCAGCGTCTTTCATTTATAACAAGGCCTGCTTTGTCTGTCAATAAATCGCCAGGCCGGCAGAACATCATCGGCTTGCTTTTTACGGATAAACATGAGAAACATCCACTTAGTGCCCATCCATTGATTATGGATGGCACATGAACCGGTTTCCAATCCGGGGCGGGAAAAGGCCATTTATGGATGGAAACCAGTTAAACGGAAAAGATTGACAATATGGCCGGTGATCATGTCATACCGATCAAAAAGACGGAATGCCCGGAAGCATCGTTGCGACTGCTGCGGCAAGGAGGCGGCGTTCTGCTGGCAATGTCGGCACTGCGGCTTTGCCATCTGCCAGGAGTGCATGTATGAAAACATCTGGGGCCTGTCGTGCAACGGCATTACCTGGTCCTGTCCCGAGTGCGGGCAGCAGAACGGCCTGGGCAATCAGTAATCAAGGCTCAGGGTGTAAAAAAGGTGAAGGATGTAAGGTCCAGGGTGGGGGAAGATGGATAAACAGATAAAAGCAAGACTCATCGAGCTGATCAAGGAACGGTCATTCAGACAGACGGCCACGCCGGAAATCACCCTTACCTCCGGCAAGAAAAGCCGGTTCTATTTCAATCTCAAACAGGTCACCTGTTTCTCGGAAGGCCAGTATCTGGTGGGGCGGCTGATATACGAGAAAATTGAGTCCCTCTCGCTGACCCCGGACGGCATCGGCGGCATGACCATGGGCGCCGACCCCATATCCTTTGCCGTGGCGCACACCTTTCACCTGAACAACAAGAAAATCGAGGCTTTTTCCATCAGAAAAGAGCCCAAGGCTCACGGGGCCGGTTTGCAGATCGAAGGGCATGTCAAGCGGGGAGACTCGGTCATCATCACCGAAGACGTCATCACCACCGGCGGATCAACCATCAAGGCCATCCAGATCGCCCGCGATCACGGCCTGGCTGTTCTGGGCGTCATCGCCCTGCTGGACCGGTGCGAAGAAAACGGCCGGCAGAACATCGAGGCCCTGGGCGCACCCGTGCATTCGATCCTGACCATCGAGCACTTCATGTCTGAAGAGGCCCGCGTGCTCTCTTGAAAGCCAGGTCTTCTTTTTCAGCGGCTTCTCAAAACGTATGAAGCCGCTCCGGGCTGATGCCCAGCTTCACGGCTGAACCCGGGCGCAGCTGACTGGCGGCGACCGTTTCCCGGGGCCAGACGGCGTTGATCGTTATTTCTCCGCAGCGGACTTTGACGGCCGCAAAAAACCCCTGACTGGAAATCTGCGCGATTTCACCTTTAATGACGTTCGGACCGCTGTCACCGGATTCGGTGACCAGGCGGATCGCTTCCGGCCGGATACCGAGATAACGATGCATGACCGGGCGGTCCTGATCCGGAGAAAAATCCAGCGTGCCCACCTTGACGACCGAACCCTTGACCTGGCAGGGGAAAACGTTGCTCATGCCCACAAACCGGGCCACAAAGCTCGACGCCGGTCGATCGAAGATATCCTGAATACCGCCCTGCTGCACGACCCGGCCGTTATCTATCACGGCGCCCCTGTCCGCCAGATAAAGCACATCGGCAAAATCGTGGGAAACAATAATAAACGGAATCCGCCATTCCTGATGAATATCCCTGAGCAGCTGCTTGATGTCATCCTGGAAAACCGGATCCAGGGACGACAGGGGCTCATCCAGCAGAATCACGGCGGGATTGAGCATCAGCACCCTGGCCAGGGCCACCCGCTGTTTTTCGCCGCCGCTGAGACGCGCCGGATAGCGCCGGAGAAGACGACTCAGATCCAGGCGATTAACCAGCCCGTCCAGGCGGGCGTTCGCGACCTCCGAATCCATCCGGTGGTAACGAATCCCGTATAAAATATTGGCTTTAACGGTCAAATGGGGAAAAAGAGAACAATCCTGATAGACCAGTCCGACATTACGGCATTCCGGAGGGTAAGCGGTGATCTCCTGATCTTTTACCGTTATCCGCCCGGACTTCACCGGCGCCAGGCCGGCGATGGCTTCCAGCAGCAGCGACTTGCCCGCTCCGGTCGGGCCGATAACCGCGAAAAAATCACGATCTCCGATATTCAGGCTGATATCCCGCAGGCTAAAGCCGGGCACCTCCAGGTTAAGAGCTTCAATATTAATCATGATCGGCCCCGCCGCCAGAGAACATTCGCATCAGAACAAACAGTCCGAAAGAGACGAGAATCAGCCATACCGCCACCGGCTGGGAATATTGCAGGCCATAAGCCGTAAACCGTTCGTAAATCATGACCGGAGCGGTCATGGGATGATAAGCGACGATAACTATAGCCCCGAACTCGCTGATAGCCCGGGCCGTGGCCATGATAAGACCGAGAATGACGCTGCGCCAGACCAGCGGCAGGGTAATCCGGGAAAAAGTGGAAAACATGTTCGCCCCCAGCGTCCGGGAAACATTTTCCAGCCGCGGCGGCACTGCTTCAAAGGCCGCCTTGACCGTGTTGACGTAAAAGGGGAGGCCCACGAAGACCATGACCACGATAATGCCAGTGTATGTTCCCATGAGCTGAACGCCGATATCCGTGATAAAACGGCCCAGCGGATGATTTCGTCCCGCCAGGCTGAGAATGGCGATGCCGATAACGGGATGGGGGATCATGATCGGCAGATCCACGATCCCTTCTATCAGGCGCTTGCCCGCAAAACTCTTCCTGGCCAGCAGATAAGCCAGCGGGGTTCCAAAGAGAAAAGAGGCGCCGGAAGCGGCCAGGGCGCAACCGATGCTGCGGGCCAGCGCCGACACAACGCTTTTATCACCGATGGTCGCGGTCATGTCGGCCATGGAAGGCTCCGCGATCATCCTGACCAGCGGCAGAACGACAAGCAGCACCAGCGGCAGGCTGAAGATCAGCAGAAGCCCGGTAAACGCTTTCTGACCTACGGCGGTTATGGCGGGCCGGAAGCCCGTTTCAGGTGTACGCATGGCGTTTAGTCGCTTATGGTAACCATGTCCTGGAGCGACGCCGGCAGCGTCTGGAACATCTCCCGGCCGGGCACCCGGGCGGGCACGAACGGCGGCTGGCCCATGGTTTCAAGTATTTTCAACCCCTTTTCGGACGCCAGCAGAAACCGCAGAAACAGCAACGCCTCCGGCTCGTTGGCGGCCTGGCGGATCATGGTCACGCCATAGGTGACGGACTGCCCGTTCCGGACGATAAAGGTTCCGGGCTCGCTGCCCGAAACGCGGACCCCGGCCTGCTTATAGAAAGAATCGTACTGATAATTGCCCATATTAATATGGTCATCCATAATAACGTATTTTAAACCGTGCTGAATCGCCACCGAAAGATATTCCCAGGCATAGTCCAGGTGTCCGGACTGCAACAGGCTGATCAGTTCCACGGATTTCGGCCGGACGTTTTTCAGCGGCCGGTTGGCCATAACATCAGCGTACAACCCCGGTTTCCGGTAATATTTTTCAGCCAGCTGCAGGACCATCAGGCTTCTGTACCCGCAGGGGTCAAGGTTCGGGTCGGAGTGCCCCCAGGAAACATCTTTCTTACGCACTATTTCATGCCAGTTATCGGCATTAATGAGATCCGCGTATCGGCTCTGGCCGGTATAGGCCAGCACCATTTGATTGGCGGCAAAATATATATTCCAGGCGGCGTGATCCGGGATGAGATTGTCTATTACCCTGTAATCGGCCGAAACCAGAATATCGGCCGGCTTGCCCACCTCCGATATCAGGCGGGCCAGGTGAGTGCTGCCGCCGGCCTCCCGCCGGACGTCAATATCCGGATGGAGCTGTTCAAACTGTTTTTCCATTTCCGCCATGGGAACCGTCAGGCTGCCGGCGTGGAATATCACCACCTTGCGGGAAGCGGCTTCAGCCGTCACCCCCGCAACCGCCAGCGCCAGCGCGATACAGACGGAAGCAATCGTTCGACTTGTCCTCCCGGGCATCGTTATCCCCTGTTTTAAATTTTTTTAGTTCTTCTCCCTTTTAATCGCGGGAAAAGGCGGGGAGAAAAACGTCTTTTTTGATTAACCCTCATTCGACCGGGTAGACCATCTTGCCGCACATGGATAAATCATATCCGGAAATCTCCGCGGCCATGGCTTTAAAGCCGGGGTCATCCAGCAGCGACAGAAAAGCCTGGATGTTTTTCTGAAAAAACATATTCTTGTTGATCAGAAAATCGAACCGCTCCCAGTGAGCCGGGATAAATCCCAGGCCCAGGATATCGGCCACGGCCCGGATGGCGGGTCCGGCATCGGCCTGGCCGGAGAGTACCGCCAGCCCGACATCCAGATGGCGCTGCACTTCCCGGTCATAACCGGTTATGGCTGACGGATTTACGCCCAGCTCCCGCAGGCGGCGGTCAAACCAGAGCCGGGTACCGGTTGAAACCGAACGGTTGACGATCGAAACCCCCCTGGCGGCCAGATCCGCCAGCCCTGATATCTTCCTGGGATTATCCCGGGCGACAATCAGGCCCTGCTCCCGAAAACAGAAATTGACCACCGCCGGCATATTGCTCAGCTCCTGCGCGGCATATGAAAAATTATACTCTTTTTCATCTTCCTCGATAAGATGAGAGGTGGCGATGTGACACAGCCCCTGCTTCAGCGCCTTTATCCCTCCCATGCTGCCCAGGTTGCCGAAAGCCACGGTGTACTCCGGAAACAGCTTCATGAAAAGCCCCATGCCGCGATCCAGCAGCACATCGTTGCTGCCGGCGATGACAAAAAGGGACGGAGCGGCGTCTAACAGGTCAATTTTTTCTCCGGGATAATTGATGGTATTGGCTTCAACCCACTGTTTCACCAGCCGTTCGGGAAACAGCCATTTGCCGGTTACCTTGGTGGCCGGCAGCCGCTTTTCCGTAATCAGGCGATAGACCTGTTTTTCATTAATCCCGAGAAAAGAAGCGACTTCTCTGGTAGACAAAAGCCGTGACATGATCTTACCCCTGCAGCCGGGCCGTCGCCCGGGTATAAAAAATAAAATTTTCACAGCCAGTATAGAGTCCGGGCAAATCCATGTCAACCTGTCCGCAAATGATCAAAAAAACCGGGTGATATTTTACTTGCCAATAAAATCATTAAAAAGGTATAAATTTAAGGGGGCCTTAAAAAATCGCCTTTTGACTCGATATATCGGTGTTGCGCTCAAATGTTAATTTTCGCAATACTTCAGGGTGTTCCCGCGGTTAAAGGTTTTGCGCGCCTCGATCTCAAGCCAAAATTTTAATTTTCAGGGATGCCTTTACGTATAAACAAACGGTTTTTTAACACATCATTATTCATATACCCATGGAACTGTTTTTAAATTTTCTGGCCGTTGGACTCAGCTTTGTTATCCTGGCCCTGGCTTCCCGGCAGATCGGCGATCTTCTGGTCAAGACCTCGCTGCCACTGATCAGCGGATTTCTGTTTACCGGTATCCTTGTAGGGCCGTATGCGCTGAACCTGATCTCAGGCGAAGCCGTGGCTTCGCTGCGCTTTATCGATGAAATAGCGCTGGCCTTTATCGCTTTTGCGGCCGGCAATGAGCTGTATCTGGAAGACATTAAGGAAAGGCTTAAAAGCATTCAATGGGTGTCCATCGGACTTATCGCCAGTACCTTTCCCATCTGCGGTCTGGCGGTCTTTCTCTTGTCGGATCACATCCCTTTCATGCGGGCCATGGCCGTGACCGACCGTATAGCCGTTTCCCTTCTGGCGGGTTCCATTCTGGTCACGCTCTCGCCCTCATCGGTTATCCCCGTCGTCAATGAACTCAGGGCCAAGGGTCCGTTCACGCAGACGGTTATCGGCGTGACCATGATCACCGAGGTGGCGGTGATCGCCCTGTTTGCCGCCAACATCTCCATTGCCGACGGTCTGTTTACCGGCATGGGCGTGAATGCCCGTTTTATTCTGATGCTGGCGACTGAACTGACTCTTTCAATGATTCTGGGCTACATGCTGGGAAAAACACTGATGGCGTTTATTCTACTGCGGATCAGCAGCCTCATCAAATCCGTACTGATTCTGTCGGCGGGGTACGGCGTGTTCCTGCTCTGTGACGCCATCCGTCATGTCTCACTCGATTATCTGCCCTTTGAAATAGTCATGGAGCCTTTACTGGTTTGCCTGATCGCCGGCTTCCTGGTGACCAACTACTGTGATTGCCGGGCGGAGTTCTCAAAAATTCTGAACGACATCGGTCCGCCGATATACATCGCCTTTTTCACCCTGACCGGCGCCTCCCTTAAACTGGATATCCTCGTTCAGACCTGGCCCATCGCCCTGCTGCTGCTGATCATCCGCGGCGGCGCCATAGGCATCGGCGCTTTTGCCGGCGGCGTCATGGCCGGCGATAAAACACACCGCGGCCGTTTCGGCTGGATGGCCTATATCGCCCAGGCCGGGGTCAGCCTGGGCCTGGCCAAAGCGGTGGCAGTCGAGTTTCCGGAATGGGGCGAACCATTTACCGCCGTCCTCATCGCCGTCATCGTGGCAAACCAGATCCTCGGTCCACCCCTGCTGAAAAAAGCCATCGCCCTGACGGGCGAATCCCATCCCCGGGCCCAGGGCGCGGATTCCTACGACACCCGCCAGGCTATCATATTCGGCCTGGAAAGCCAGTCCCTGGCCCTGGCTCACAGCTTGCAGACCAATGGCTGGCAAGTGAAAATCGCCGCCACAGGAATTTCCGCGGACGACCCCGGGCATTCGAGGCTGAACATACAACCCATTTCTGATTTAAGCCTGGACACCCTGCATCGCTTAAAAGCCGAAAAAGCCGAGGCCATTATCACCATGCTTTCGGACGAGGAAAACTACCGGATCTGTGAACTGGCTTACGAAAATTTCGGCACGGCCAACCTGGTTGTCCGGCTGAATGAACGGGTTAATCTTAGCCGGTTCCGTGAGCTGGGCGCGCTGATCGTGGATCCGGGCACTGCCATTGTCAACCTCATGGATCAGTTTGTCCGCTCGCCTTCAGCCGCCTCCCTGCTGCTGGGCCTGGAAAAAAACCAGAAAATAGCCGAACTGGAGCTGCGCAATCCAAACCTGCACGGCCTGGCCCTGCGCGACCTGCGGCTGCCGCTGGATACGCTTATATTATCCATCCGCCGCCAGGGTCAGATGCTGATCTCACACGGATATACGTGCCTGGAAGTCGGAGACATGGTCACCATCGTCGGCCCCCCGAAAAGCCTGAGAG
>CAYSMV010000477.1:0-3552 GCA_964432245.1 uncultured Desulfobacterales bacterium | reverse complement strand
GATTGGTGAAGAATTTTCTCCGGAACTGGCGAAAAATCAAGCCATACTGAAAAGCATGCTTGAGAAGGGCGCCGTTTCGAAGGCCGAGCTGAAAGAGATGATGAAAAAGGAGATGTCTCCTGTTCTCAATCAGCATAAAACATCCTACAATAATTTGCTGGAGATGGCCCGGAACGTCAATGAGCTGTTTTCCCCTGCCCTGGACTGGACAACCGTCAAGGAAGAGATTATCGGGAAATTGATAACCGATAAGCTTCAGAAGGATAATCCCTATGAAATAAAGTTCGGTACGCTTGCTCCTGAGGGAACGCCATGGCTGGAAGTTCCATACAATATACTGGTTCCCACGATTGTGCGACTGACTGATGGGGCGCTGAAGTTTAAATTTTATACGGGCGGTATCATGGGAGAAGACCCCGATGTTTTAAGGAAGATGGACATCGGACAGCTTGACGGCTGCGGCTGCACCGCCTTTGGCGTTCTCAAGGCTTCTTCGGAAGCCGCTGTTTTTATGGCTCCAAACCTGTTCAACAACTACCAGGAAGTAGACTATGTATATAAAAAGTTCAGAAAAAGGCTGGATGAATCGTTCGCGAAAAGAGGGTATATTTGCGCGGCGATTATTGACACCGGTTTTTTATACTTGTTTTCAAAACATAAAATAACCGGCCTGGCCGACCTCAGAACACAGAAAGCCCTCTACTCAATGGGGAATATCGAGGCCACGCTGCTTAATGAACTCGGTGTTGATACCATACCGGTGGCTATTCCGGAAGTCGTTTCCGCGCTCAGTACGGGAATGGCCGATACCTTTATCGCGCCCCCGGCCTGGGCATTGGGAATGCAGGCTTATCAGTATATCAACTATTACATTAAAAGGCCGTTTCTCTATGCGCCCGGCGTGGTTGTCGTCAGCATGAATCTTAAGGACAAGGTCGCGAGGCATTTCGGAGTGTCGGAAACCATTGTTAACAATGCCCTGGAGCTGCTTGTCATGGAAATATATATGGTTGAGGATAGATGGAAAGAAGATGCCAGAATTTACGAAGAAAAGAGCCTGAAGGCCTTTGAATCCAAATGCGGAATCAAACCCGTCACTCTTTCTCCGGAGGATCAGAAAGCCTTTGAAGCGGCGGCCGCAAAAGTACGGGAAAAACTGGCCGGCAAAGATTATCCCCGGGATTTTCTGGATGATGTGTTAAGTGCTTTAGAGGAATACAGAACAAAATAAAAATACAGCGGAGATAGAGGATGAAACTCTGGTCAAAGGGACTGGGAAAAATGACGTTGACAATGAATTTTAACAATTATTACGCCGAATCCGAAGAAGGTATTCTTTTTGTAAAGGGGAAAATAACCGACCCGGTATACTGGAATTTTGTGATAACGATTACCAAAGACGATATTCCGGGCATGGCCAACATTGTTTTCAAAACGCTGTTTTTGAAATACCTGGTTGTAAATATGTTAAAATTTCCGCAATTTGTTTTTAATAAACTGTTCCGTCGACAGATATTCGTTCATCCGGAGAAGAATATCAGGATTGTTAAAGAGTGACGGCATTTAATAATGGCAAGATTTCTTTTTACGACCCTGCCTTCAAACGATCTCGGTCTGTTGACGCGTTCCCTGCCGATCGCGCGGGAACTGGGTAAGCACGGGCACCGGATAGCATTCTGCAATCCCGGTCATGCGCCTCAACAAATGATTACCGAGGCCGGATTTGAAAATCTTCTGCCGGACTCACCTCTTTATTACCTGATTGCCGGTGATGTCAGCCCGCGGAACATTTTTCGGTTTCTCAGCCAGAAAAAACGGCTGTTCAATCTGGCACGGCTGGCCGGCTTCGTAAAAAAAACTTTTCAATACAGCACCGCGCAGGTATGGAATGTCGATCATTTCATGAGCCTGATGGGAATGATGGACGCGGATTTTATCCGGGCCAACATAAATGTTTTACTCGATCTTATGGCCGGAACCGGGGCCGAGGCGGTAGTGGACTTCTGGAATCCGTATGCCTGCATGGCGGCGAGAATCCGCGGTATTCCTTTAATTACGGTCATTCAGGCCGATCTTCATCCGCACAGCAAAGGGTTTATCTGGTGGTCGTCACCTCCCGCCGGTCTCCCCCCCCGTCCCGCGCCGGTTGTCAATACCGTTTTAGAAGAATATGGCCAGCCGCCGATTGAAACGGTCGGTGAGCTGTTGATCGGAGATCTTACGCTGGTGGTCGGGACGCCGGAAACAGATCCGCTTCCCGAATCCGCTGATGTCCAATATGTCGGTGCCCTGTTATGGGAAAAGCAATCAGCCGCACTTCCCTCCTGGCTTGAAGATTTGAACCCCGATCAGCCGCTTATCTGGTTATACACAGGAAATCCCCGGTACTTTAAGGCATCGGCAACCGCCTTTGATTCCAGCGTTGTCCTTCAAGCCTGCCTGGAAGCCCTGGGAAACCAGCCTCTGCAAATTGTTTTAACGACCGGTTATCATCCGCTTCCCCGGAAGTTTTTTCCGCTGCCCGCTAATTTTCATCTAGAGCCGTTTCTTCCCGGACTGGCTATGGCGGAAAAGAGTGATCTGATCATTCATCATGGTGGTTACGGCTCCTGTCAGACGGGCCTGTATGCAGGAACACCCGCCCTGATTATTCCCACTTATTCCGAACGGGAAAGCAACGCCCGGCGCCTTGCTTCGCAGGGCGCCGCTGATTTTCTGGTGCCTGCGGCCGATAGGGGGGGCAGGAAAAAATACGTGTCGGCAGATGATGTCCGGGAAAAAGTCTATGCCATTCTTCAGGGAAAAAGGTTTACCGCCAATGCCCGTTCCCTGGGCGAAAAATTAAAAGCGCACGGTGGAGCGCCACAGGCGGCCCGGCTGATTGAAAACCACCTTTTCAGTGTTCAGGCGGCGGATTAATCCGGCCGCCTGAGCTGCTGGGGTCAATATAATTGAGGCTCTCGTATGTGTTCTGCTAAGTTCCCCTCACGATGTCCTTCAACCTGTAGTGTCCGGAAAAAATATTGACACACAAAGCCGCCCTTGCTATAGATGATGACCAAAAAAGCAAGTTCTTATCCTAATCCTAAGTCTTCGGCCCTGCTATAGATAAGCGCCATAAAAACGGCTCTCTGCTCTCTTATTCCTGCCTTGCTTTCTGGTCCTGCTATAGATAAGGACAATAAAAGCAACTTTCTGTCATCGGGGGGATGAAATGAAAAAACTATTAAACAAAACAATCATTTTTATGTTTCTTATGGTATTATTCAGCGCCAATGCCCGGGTCGGGGCTCAAATGGCTCCTCCAATCAAGTTCAAAGGGCCCCAAATGAGCGTCGGCGTCTCCTGCGCTCTTGAGATAAGTTCGGTAAGTCCCAGGCAGATTATCCCCTCGGATCAAGTCACCGTCGGCTTTTATGTAAACTGTCATTCCCAGCTCAATGTTACAACCATTCCGGTAAAGATCGGCTTATTTTTCAATGAAGTGCTGGCGAAGACCGAAGAGATAAACAACCTGCCCAACAATCAGAGGCTGAGGCTTTTTATCTCCGG
>CAYSMV010000476.1:0-6684 GCA_964432245.1 uncultured Desulfobacterales bacterium | reverse complement strand
TTTTCGAACAAACACGCTGGACGCGTTGCTGCTGGCCTGGCTGCAATCGGCCTGGCCTTCTCCCGGAGAGACGATGCCCGCGATTGAATCCGGGCCGGCCGAGCTGCTGAAACATCTGCGCCCGCTGCTGCAAGCTTTGCGAACCCTGTCCGGCTCGTCGGCCCGGCCCATTGACCGGTGCCGGAAAAGAGCCGACCTCTATCAGAATCAATGGCAATCACTCGGCGGACGCTTCATGGAACTGCCGGTCAAAGACAAAACCCTGCTCTATTATCCCGAATACCAGGCTCCAGCAAAATCCGGGACAACGATCTCCGGCCGCAACACCCCGCCGCTGCCGGCGCCCCTGATCCGTGACCTGGAAATACACTTGACGGCCGGTTCCCTGGATCTGACGCCGATTGTTTATTCCGTGGCCGGCTATGAAAATCCCGACGTGGTCCGCATGTCCCGCTGGGATTTCAACCAGCCCTGCCGGCCGGTGATCGACCGCCGGCTGGTGTCCCGCCTGAAAGCCATCTTTCTCAATTACGGCCCCCGCCGCAAAATCACCAGCCGGGGGCTGACCGGCGGAAAAATCGACCCCCGGCGCCTTTACCGGGCGCCGGTGACGGGCAAATGTTTCCGGCAGCGATACAATGTACCGGAAGAGCGCTGGCAGATCTGCCTGCTGGTCGACGCCAGCGGATCCATGCGGGGCAATAAGATGCGGATCGTGGAAAACACCATGGCCAATCTGAACAAAGCGGTGGCCGGCGGCCGGAACCGGCTCTCGGCGTATGGCTATTTTGAAGTCAACAATATCTGCATGTTTTCCAGCCTGCTTTTAAACGACCGCCTGCTGACCGTGCCGCCGGCCGGAAAGACCGCCTCCGGGCAGGCCATTATCGCCGCCGCCTGGCTGATGGAAAGAGATCGCGGCCGGCAGCGGAACCTGCTTGTTCATATCACCGATGGTGAATCCAATTTCGGTTGCGATGTCCGTTACGGCATTGATTATTGCCGGCAAGAAAAAATACAACTGATCACCCTTGGCTGCGGCTGCAGGGACACCGACCTCATGATCGACCAGTACGGGGATACCATCCGGTTTTTAAAAAGTTATGAACAGCTCCCCCGGGCGCTGGAACATCTGTTCAAGCGGATTTTTCTTTGCAACGGATATCTTAACAAATCTTCCGGATAATGTTTCGACCTTGACAGGCGGAAACGGATCGTGAAATGGTTGGCAGACGGATATAAAACAAGGAACTTTTCATGACGCACAACCCTGTATTGTTTGAAGAAGTTATAGGAAACGTCGGTCTTCTGACCTTGAACCGGCCGGAAAAGCGCAATGCCCTGTCTCCGGAACTGCTGGTCACGCTTCATTTAACCCTGTCCCGGTGGTCGAAAAACGACGACATCCGCACGGTGGTTATCACCGGCGGGGAGGGCCGGGCTTTTTCCTCGGGTTATGACGTAGCCGCCATTCCGACCGATGTTTCCCCGGAAATGGCGGAAATCCTGAAAACCCAGAATCCCCTGACCCTGGCCCTGGACAGCGTCCGCAACTATCCCTATCCGGTCATCGCCATGATAAACGGCTACGCCTATGGCGCCGGACTGAACCTGGCCATCTGCTGCGACATGCGCATCGCCGTCGATACCGTGAAAGTGGGCATGCCGCCGGCCAGGCTGGGCCTGGTATATCACCCCGAAGGGTTGAAACAGTTTGCCGATGTCCTGGGTTCGGCCAGGACCCGGGAGGTGTTTCTGACCGCGCGCACTTACGAAGGCGCGGAGGTCCTGGCGGCCGGGTTTGTCAACCGCCTGGCGCCGGAGGCGGACTTGAAGGCGGTCACCTTTGACGTCGCGCGGCAGATTGCCGCCAACGCGCCGTTGTCTTTGAAGGGCATGAAGGAGATCATGAACATGCTGGACCGGGCCGCTGAACTCAAGCCCCGGGATCTGACCCGGGCCGAAGTCATTATTAAAGAGTCTTTTGCCAGCAAAGACCTGGCCGAAGGTCAGGCCGCTTTTTTAGAAAAGCGCCCGGCGGTGTTCACCGGCCGTTAGACGATGCCGTAAACGGCTTTCTGCTTACCGGAATTCCGCTTGTAGTGATTCCTTTTGTCCCATCTGGGCTTTACCGCCCCACACCCGCTGGTATAAAAATCCGTTTCTATTAAAAAAAAATTATAAAATCAGTTTATTACTGTTTCCGCGCCTTTTGGCATCTCTTTTGCTATTATGTCAGGTAACTCGATCCCAACCGTAGTGTTTTGGATTTTCACCGGCCGGACCCGTGGCCGGGAAAGACGGATATGAAAAGATTTTACGGTCTATCATTATAATAACAAATCAAACCCAAAAAGGAGATGTTCATGTCAATCGAATGGAATGTCGGTTATATACCTTATAAACGGGCGCTGATGTCGCCGGATAAGACGGCGATTATTTATGAAGATGAACCGGTCACTTACAAGCAACTAAATGAAGGCGCCAACCGTTGCGCTCACATGCTTCAGAAAAAAGGGATCAAAAAAGGCGACCGGATCTGCGTGGTGCTGTTAAACTGCGTTGAATTTTTAGAGCTTTATTTCGCGGCGGCCAAGCTGGGCGCGATTTTCGTGCCCCTGAACTGGCGCATGGTCGGCCCTGAACTGGAATACCAGATCAACGACTGCGGGGCCAGGCTGCTGGTGTTTCATGACTCTTTTCTCAGCGTTATCGACCTGGTCCGCAACAGCCTGCACGTCGACGAAGATAAATTTGTCTACCTGAAAAGCAACAGCCCCGTGCTTCCGGGATTTGAGCTGCCCGCCTGCCCGGAATGGGCGGAATCCTATCCCGGGCTGGTTGAAGAACAAAGTGAAGCCGAACCGGTTTCGGAAGAACCGGTGCTGCTGACCGACCCCCTGAGCATCGTCTATACCTCGGGCGTGACCGGCGATCCCAAGGGCGCCATCCTCTCCCACGAACAGACTTTTTTTAAAAACGCCCAGGTCGGCTATTACACCGACTGCACTTCGGAAGACGTGTTGATCGCTCAAATGCCGCTGTTCCATTCCGGCGGACTGTTTATAGTCACCACGCCGGGCCTGTCCGCGGGATTAACTATGGTCATGCGCCGGGGATTTGACGCCAATGAATTCGCCGAAGATATCCAGCGTTATCGCGGCACTATCGTGTTTGCCCTGACCACCATGTGGCGGCTTATCCTGGAAACAGGCAAGCTTGATAAAATTGACATCAGCAGCGTCCGCTGCGTCGTCGGCGGCGGCGAGCGCACGCCCCCCATCCTGTTCGATGAGCTGGCCAGGCGCGGATTGTATATGCAGCAGGGTTTCGGTCAGACCGAAAATTCGGCCATGATGGTCGTCCCCAGGGCGGATATCAAGCGGAAAATGGGTTCCATCGGCAAACCCGGTTTCTTCACCGATATCTGGATCGCCGGCCCCACCGGCGAAAGGCTGCCGCCGGGTGAAATCGGCGCCATTGTCGCCAGAGGACCGACGGTCATGAGCGGCTACTGGAACAAACCGGAAGAAACGGCCAGGGCTATTGTCAACGGGGTGCTGGATACCGGCGACCTGGGATATATGGACGAGGAAGGCTTCTTCTATATTGTCGACAGGGCCAAAGACATGTATCGCAGCGGCGGCGAGAATGTCTACCCCGCGGAAATAGAAAAAGTGCTGATGGGCCACCCGAAAATTAACAACATCGCCATTTTCGGCGTTCCGGACGATAAATGGGGCGAGGTGGGCCTGGCCTGCGTGGTGCCGGAAAAGGGTCAAACCGTCACCAGGGAAGAGATTCATCTTTTTTTGAAAGACAAGGTCGCCAGGTATAAGTATCCCGCTCATGTGGAAATTGTCGATGAGCTTCCCATGACCGCCACCATGAAGGTCAGAAAAGCCGCCCTGAAGGCCAGATTTATTAAAAACTGATATATGTCCGCCACCGTATCCGAAACAAAAGCGGCCCTGATCGACCGCATTGTCGGCCTGGAAGAGGCCATGTTCACGGCTGTCGTTCCGATGGAGCCGGCTCCCTGTCAGAAAGACACGGCCACCTTCAGAATCATGCGCCGGTCCCAGTTCTCGGCCTGGCCTGAAGACGCCTTAAACAGTTATTGCGATGATCTGAAGACCGCGGAAAAGACGGGGAAAAACCTGATGACGCTGAAATACGCCCGCATGGATGACCGTATTGCTCCGTTGAACACCAACCCCCTGATCCGGGAAATCGTGGAGATCCAGGCCGAATGGCAGCGCCGGCTGCTCCGTAAATACCCGGTGCTGATCGGCCGGGGGCGGCCTGTCGAAGAAAGCGCGAACGGCGTCTCCTTTAAAAAATATCTGGCCTGTGAACTGGAGACCTATTCCGGCCGGACCCTGGCGTGCCTGGGCCGCCATGTAAAAAAAATTCATGAAAACGGCGGCAACATGTCGGAAGAGACATATGACTACATGGTCAAGGCGCTGGGGTATCATTCTTTAGAAGAAGCCGAGCCGGCGGCAAGAAAACGAGTCAACGGCAACGCGAACAAGACGAATTCATTTTAAGGAGAAGCGTGTGGAAGAGCACCTGTCCAAACGATTAGCGGAACTGGAAGCGGTTCGACAACGGGTCAGGGCGGGCGGCGGCTCCCGGAAAACGGAAAAGCACCATGCGGCCGGAAAATTGACGGCCCGGGAACGGCTTGACCTGCTGCTGGATAAAAAAAGCTTTTTTGAGATCAATATGCTGGCTGGGCACGCGGTCGATATGCCGGGAGACGGACTGGTCTGCGGCAGCGGCACGATTGACGGCCGGCAGGTGTTTGTCTATTCCCAGGACAGGACCGTGCGCGGCGGCTCAATCGGCGTGGAACATGGATATAAAATGTACCGTACCGTGGAAAGGGCCCTGGAAATGCAGGCGCCCCTGATCGGCCTGCATGACTCACCGGGCGCGCGCCTGCCCAGCGCGGCCGAGATGGAATGGCTGGGCGCGAACAAGCGGGCGATATTTTCCAATATTTCCGCCAGACACGGCGGATCGATCTTTTATCCCAACACGCAGGCGTCGGGCGCCGTTCCGCAGCTATCGGCCATTCTCGGCACCTGCGCCGGGATATCGGTTTATTCGCCGGCACTGAATGATTTCATCTTCATGGTGGACAATATCAGCCACATGTTCATCACCGGCCCCATGGTCGTCAAGATGGTCACCGGCGAAGAGATCACCAATGAAGAACTGGGCAGCGCCCGGGTCCACGCCCAGAAAACCGGGACCTGTGATTTCCGCTGCGCCGACGAAAAGACCTGTCTGTCGGACATGCGCCGGCTGCTTTCCTTTCTGCCGGCCAACTGTCACCAGACGCCGCCGGTATGTAAAACCGGCGATGACCCGAACCGCTCCTGCCATGAGCTGAACGAGATCATGCCGGCCTTGCCCAACCAGCCGTATGATATGCACCGGATCATAGACGCCATCGTCGACAATCACGACTTCATGGAAGTCAAAAAAGAATTCGCCGGAGAGATGATTACCGGGTTCGGCCGCCTGGACGGTAAAACCGTGGGCATTGTCGCCAACCAGCCCATGGTCATGGCCGGTTCGCTGACGGTCGACAGCTCGGATAAACAGGCCCGGTTTATCCGGTTCTGTGATGCTTTCAACATCCCCATCCTGATCCTGGCGGACACCCCGGCCTATATGCCCGGGTCAGGTCAGGAGCACACCGGCATCATCCGCCACGGCGCCAAGGTATTGTATGCCCTGTGCGAGGCCACCGTGCCCAGGATTACGATCGCGCTGCGCAAGGCCTACGGCGGAGGGAACCTGGGCATGGGGATTCTGCCGGGGCTGGGCACCGACATGGTACTCTACTGGCCGACCATGGAGACCGGGATACTGGGCGCCGAACAATCCGTCATGCTCCTGTTCGGCAGCCATGAACAGGCCGGCGAGCCCGGCTTCCTTGACCGGAAACTCAAGGAATACCGCGAATCCTACGCCAACCCCATTTATGATATCTCCTCCAACATCAATGTCGAAGATGTCATCACCCCGGCGGAAACCCGCGGCTATGTCATCAAGGCCTTTGCCATGCTGGCCGCCAAAAAACGTCCGCGCCCGGACAAGCGGCACGGAAACATCCCCCTGTAACCGAGAGAAGACCATGACCGATAACGATATTTTAACGGAAACCAGGGAGCATGTGGCTTACATAACCCTGAACCGGCCGGAGAGGTCCAATGCCTTCGGCGGCTACATGCGCCAGCAAATCGATCAAGCGTTGAAAGCGGCGGCCGCGGATGACGAGGTGCGGGTCGTCGTTATCACCGGCACGGGCAAGTCGTTCTGCACCGGCGGAGACGTCAAGGAATTCGCCGAGGGCAGCACCAAGGCCCTGGAAGAAAAGATCTCCAGCAGACGCCCGGCCATGTGCGAAGCGGTGCTGGCCATCAACGGGATGGAAAAGCCGGTTATCGCTTCGGTCAACGGCATCGCCGCCGGCGGCGGGTGCAACCTGGCCCTGGCCTGCGACATCCGGATTGCCGGAGACCAGGCCCGGTTCGCCCAGGTGTTTACCCGAAGAGGGGTCCATCCGGACTGGGGCGGCATCTATTTTCTGCCCCGGCTGGTGGGTTACGCCAAGGCCGCAGAACTGATTTTCAGCGGAGACATCATCAACGCCGAAGAGGCTTA
>CAYSMV010000475.1:0-6008 GCA_964432245.1 uncultured Desulfobacterales bacterium | reverse complement strand
TGGGCGCGGTCATTCGCGGAGCAACTCCCCATTTTGAATATATCAGCGCCGAAGTATCCAAGGGGATCGCCCAGGTCGGTCTGGAATCCGCCGTGCCGGTGATTTTCGGCGTGATTACCACCGATACGATTGAACAGGCCATCGAGCGGGCCGGCACCAAGGCGGGCAACAAGGGCTGGGACGCGGCCATGGCTGCCGTGGAAATGGTCAACCTCATGGCCAAGATCGGTTAACCGGGTGCGTCCGTATGGCTGGAAGACGCCGGTCACGAATTTTAGCCCTGCAGTTTCTGTTTGCCGAGGATTTGAACGCCTGGGGCAGCTTTGAAGACGAGCTGGACGTGTTCTGCCGGCGTTTCAGTGTTACCCCGGACACGTTTCCCCATTTTTTTACGCTCGTCCATGGGGTCCGGGAAAAACGGCAGGAGATTGACGCTCTGCTGGCGGCGCATTCCCAGCACTGGAAAATAAGCCGGATGTCCGGGGTGGACCGGAATATTATGAAAATCGCGGTTTATGAAATGATGTATTGCGAGGACGTGCCCTTTAGAGTCGCCATCAACGAAGCCATTGAAACCGGCAAACAGTTCGGCTCCGATGATTCCGGGTCGTTTATCAACGGTGTTCTTGACGGCATCAGAAAAAAGATAGAAAACAGGGAAAACAGTTAAACACAAATACATTTGACCAGACAACCAAAGGAGAATGCCTGTGGAAAACAAAAAGATTTTTTTAACGGAAGATGAGATGCCGCGTCAGTGGTACAATATTCTCGCTGACGTCAAATTGAACCCCCCCCTGGGACCTGATGGCAAGCCGATCGGCCCGGAAGCCCTGGCGCCGGTTTTTCCCATGAACCTGATCGAACAGGAAGTCAGCACCCAGCGGTGGATCGATATTCCCGAAGAGGTTCTGGGAATTCTGAAAATCTGGCGGCCCACGCCGCTGGTCCGCGCTTACAACATAGAAAAACTGCTGGGAACACCGGCCAGAATTTACTACAAGAATGAAAGCGTCAGCCCTCCCGGCAGCCACAAGCCTAACACGGCCGTGCCCCAGGCCTATTACAACAAGGAGTTCGGCATCAAGCGCATGACGACCGAAACCGGCGCCGGCCAGTGGGGAAGCGCCCTGGCCTTTGCCTGCGCCCAGTTCGGCATCGAGTGCAAAATATTCATGGTCAGGATCAGCTTCGACCAGAAGCCATACCGTAAATCCATGATGTCCGTCTGGGGCGGCAAATGCATTGCCAGTCCCAGCAATGAAACAAAGGCCGGCCGGGATATACTGGCCAAGGATCCGGATACGCCGGGCAGCCTGGGCATCGCCATCAGCGAAGCCATCGAGGCCGCCGTCAGCGATAAGTCGGGGAAAACCCGTTATTCACTGGGCAGCGTGTTGAATCATGTCATGCTGCACCAGACGATCATCGGGCTGGAAGCGAAAAAACAAATGGAAAAAATAGGCGAATACCCGGATGTCATCATCGGGTGCGCCGGCGGCGGCAGCAACTTCGCCGGGCTGGCCTATCCCTTTGTATACGATAAGATCAACGGCAAACAAATCGATATCTATCCCGTCGAGCCCCTGGGCTGTCCCACCATGACCCGGGCGCCCTTTGTTTACGATCATGGCGATACCGCCCGTTACACCCCCCTGCTGCCCATGCACAGCCTGGGACACGCTTTTATCCCGCCCCCGTTCCACGCCGGCGGATTGCGCTACCACGGCATGGCGCCCACAGTCAGCCAGCTGATTTGTCAGGGCCTTCTTGAGCCCAAGGCGGTTCCCCAGCTCCAGTCCTACCAGGCCGGCGTTACCTTCGCCAGAACTGAAGGCATCATTCCGGCCCCGGAAACCAATCACGCGCTGGCCTGCGTTATTGACGAAGCCAACAAGGCCAGGGAAGAAGGCAAGGAAAAAGTGATTTTATTCAACTGGAGCGGTCACGGTCTGATTGACCTGGTCGGGTATGACAAATACTTCGCGGGTGAACTGGTCGATATCACTCAGACCGATGAAGAACTGGCCGCGTCGGAAGCCGTGTTCGCCGATTTTCCAAAGCCGAAAATAATTACCGGATAGTTAACGCGAGTAAAAGTATCATGCCGACCGGACTACAGCGTCGCTGCCCGAGACTGGGCCATGACATTCCTTTTTCGTATTGCCTGACCTGCGGCGAAAACGGCGGTCCATGCTGGAAAATCGCTGATTGCTGGTGGGAGACGTTCGATATCCTCGGATATCTGAACAAGAACTATCCGCCGGAAACGGTGTCGGCCCTGCTGGAGGCCCGGCCCAAGCCCAAGATAACCACTATTGTCGAGCTGATTCAGCAGGCGCAACAACGCCAGAAAGACGGCGGTGGAGGTGAAGTTGATCATTGAGAAAATGGAAGTCGGCCCGATCATGGCCAACTGTTATATCGTGGGCTGTGAAGAAACGCGACAGGCGGCGGTAATCGATCCGGGGGATGAGGCGGAGCGGATCCTGTACAAGCTGGCCGGCCACAAGCTGACCGTAAGCCGCATCATCAATACCCACGGCCATTTTGACCATGTCAGCGCCAACCGGGAATTAAAACAGGCGACCGGTGCCGAACTGATCATCCACGCCGCCGACGCGCCCATGCTGACAAGCCTGTCGCAGATGGCCGCAGCGTTCGGCCTTTCCTGTGAAAATTCGCCTCCTCCCGACCGGACGGTGGACGAAGGAGACGTCATCGCCTTCGGCCATATCGAAATGAAGGTGCTGCACACGCCGGGTCATTCTCCGGGCGGGATTTCACTGGTCTGCGGGGACAAGGTTTTTGTCGGGGACACGCTCTTCGCCGGGTCCATCGGCCGGACGGATTTTCCGGGCGGCGATTTTGACACCCTGATATCCGTCATCAGGAACAAGCTGTTCCCCCTGGGCGACAACGTGACGGTCTATTGCGGGCACGGGCCGGAAACGACCATCGGCCGGGAAAAACGCACCAACCCCTTTGTCATGATAAGATAAACGATCAATGCCGTCATCCGGTAACAGGGCTTCTACCGGTTAACGGCATTGATCTGTCAGCGCTTACTCTTGCTTCTCGCCCGGCTGAACGTCACCATCCTGTTTAACGATATCCAGCAGTTCCACGTCAAAAATCAGAGCGGCGTTTGGCTCGATATGCGGGCCCGCGCCTCTTTCGCCGTAGGCAAGTTCCGAAGGGATAAACAGCTTGTATTTACTGCCCACCGGCATCAATTGAAGCGCCTCTTTCCATCCGGAAATCATGTTGGCGAGCGGAATGTCCATCGGCTCGCCGCGCTGATAGGAGCTGTCGAACACTTCACCCTCTATGGTCGCGCCTTCATAATCGACCTTGACGGTATCGGTCAGGGACGGGACGGATCCTTCCCCCTTTTTAATGACCATGTACTGCAAACCGCTGGCAGTGGTAACCACCCCATCTTTCTTGGCGTTTTCTTCAAGAAAGGCAGCGCCCGCGGCCAGGTTGGCCTCACCCCTGGCCTCTCTTTCCTTGACCTGTTTTTCCTGTATTCTCCTGGAAAAATCCTGAAGGATCTTATCAGCTTCTTCCTCGGCGATCAGAAGCGTTCCATTCGAGAGCTTATCGTCAAAACCTTTTTTCAGCATCTCCGGATTGATTTCGTCCTTGATGCTCATCAGGGACAAGGCCATGTTGCTGCCGATAATATAACTGACTTTGTCCTTGTCGGTTGTGAGAGTTACCGACCGGTCCCCGGAAGTTTTCTTCTCCTCCGTGGCGCCTCCGTTCTGGCAATTACAGATAAGCAGACTCAAACAGACAACGGCCATAACGCGTATAATGGGTTTCACGACGGACTCCTTTCAATTATGGGAATTAAATTATATCAAGACAGGTGAGGCATTAGCTGTAAAACGTACCGGCACAATAACATTCTTAAAATTAAGTTGCAATTATTTGTTGTTGAAGTCGTAAAAAGTCAAAAATATCCTTTCACCCGGAGAACAGGCATTGGCGGTGGCGTCCGCCGCCCACCCCCCTCAGCCATAGTCAGTGCAAGAAAAAACGGGTCTAAATAAAAATTATCGTGCAACGGGAAAAGCTGCCGGGGAAGCGAATGATACCCGGTCGTTAAAACAAATACCGAAATTCGCTTTATTGTTATGTTTTTACTGCACTAAGTCAGCGGAAAATAATCAACGATAAGCTTACTTCCCGAAATGTAAGCGTTAACGATGACCGCATTCCGTATCTGTTCTTTTATCTGGTTCATGACTCCATTGTAGAACATCTCTTTCACAATATCGGCTGAAAATATGCTCCGGAGCGAGCTTTTCAGTAGCCTTTTCAGTTTGTCGTCGACAATGTCAAGAATCTCCAGGCCGTCTGCAATGTTGCTCAGGTCCGCGTCAAGTCTTAAGTCGATATCGACGTCGTGGATGATGCTGCCCAAATTAAGGGCCTGGTCAGCATAACCCGTCGCGAAGCTTATTACAAAGAAAAGACTTCTGAGATTGACATCGACAGCCAAGTCATCATTCCAGTTGCCCAGCGCTCCTTTGGCGTATCTCTTTATTTCAATAGGAGGATCTGCTTCAAAAGTCATGGGGAGTATGATCCGACCGTTTCTCACGTCATAAACAGTTCGCCGTCCTGGATAGCCGAGCCAGCCGTTGATATCCTGAAGCTTATGCAGAACTTTCTTGCCCGCAAATTTCGCCTGGAACCTGGCCAGTTCGTCAGAAAATATGATTCTGTCCATCGTAGTGTCCATAATCGTCAAATCCATCCATGACCCGTTGTGATCGATAAGGACCTTAACCCTCATAGGAATAATACCGCCGCCTATGCTCAGAGGAATTTCCTGCCTGGTTGTTCCTTCTCTGCGATTCGCCCTGACCGTGATTTCTTGCCAGGCTATTCCTTCCGATTCAGCAGTTCGATATTCAGGGCTTCTGTAATCAGCTGCCACTAAATAGCATCTCCCGGGTGACAGGGGATTGAGAATGGTTGACGAAATCCGGTGCCCGCGCTGAAATCTAAAGTTGCAAACCTCGCCTCTCGCGGGCAGACCTGTTGTAAACCCGAACCGGGCATCGCTCAAGTTATCGCTATTTAGATCAAGCATGAAGTCGTTTTCTTTGACCAGAATGCCGGGAGGCATTCCTCCGGTCGGCGAATAAGTGACAGGGCACAAACTGGTAATCATAGTGATTGCCAGGGGATTAAAAAGATGAAAACTGGCAAAATTGCTCAATCGTCTTCCTCTGCCCGGGTAGCCTTCCTCGGTGATGAAAAGTCGATAATCCCGGCCGGGTTGAAAACCGGCTGTTTTGGGGATTTTTATAACAAGCTTACCCGGGTTAAAGGATACAAGCTCGGCAAAGCCCACAAAGCCTCCCGACATGTCGACCGCCACTTTTTTCCCGGCGAAAGAGCTTCCAAAACTTCCGGAAACTTCTATGTGACTTCCCCGGTAGCCGCTGTAGGCGCCGCTGATAGAAAGGAAGGAAAAACGGACCTCTTCGATCGCTGAAAGGTTATTATCCTCGTTTAATTCCTGGATATGGCCCGAAGGCCCGATAAATTCTCCGATTGGAACATCTGCTTTTGCCCTCAGCCGGAAAATTTCCTGGCTTGATGTCGAGAGTATATTGTAACTGGCTACTCCGGTGATCTGTACGGATTGATTACTTTGTAGAGGGCTCTGTGTAGCGCCTCCTTCGACAACATGACAGCCGACGTCACCTTCCCGAATACCGACTGCAAACCTTTCGGCCGGCGCAGGGCCGATATTTTTGACCCGCACGCTAAAAGGGAAAAAGGCATATGTTAATCTTTCTACGGATCTTAATTCCGGACTGGAAACCTGAAAGCTTTCGATGATAAGATCAGGCAGTGCCCGGCAAACCTCGATTGTTTGGCTTTTGGCCGCAAAAAGGGCTGTGCCCGTTGCCGTGGCAGGGTTGGCGTCCGTCCTTACTACTTTTATCGTGAGAGTATATCGGCCCTCGGTAACCGGCGCA
>CAYSMV010000474.1:0-16593 GCA_964432245.1 uncultured Desulfobacterales bacterium | reverse complement strand
CATCCCTGTGTCAAACGTTATGACAAACTCGCAGGGGATGGGCAAAAAGACGCCGTTTCATCATCAATGGCCGGTGACTCGGCCTATTTCGGTCTGATCATCGCCCATGACGCCAAATCGGAAACCATGGAATTCACCTTGAAGGAAATCGCCGAACACCATACCCTTTTGCCTTACCGGCTGCTGATTGTAACAGGCAGTGAAACGGAAAAGAAAGATTGGGACACGGCCATTGCCGCGGCATCGGCCAATCCAACAAAAAACCCAAAGCGATTCTTCCCGGCGGATTCAGACGCCTTTAGAACAGCCAAAGAAAATTTCAAAATCAATGACGAAAATTGCGCCCCGATTCTTCCTTTTCGTCGGGTTCATGTGATTACAGAACCGGGGTTTTTTAAAACCGCGGATGGACAAACTGGTGCTGCTTCATCAGACACATGCACGGATTCCTGCGCGCGGCTGAAAAATTTGAGCAAAGAGGATTGGCAGAATCTTATACTGACGGTTTATGAAAAATGGATTTGGGTGTGGAAAGGTGATCCTCCTGGCAAAAATGAACCCTGGAAGCTATTGATCGGCTTCCAACGGGACGCCGGGCAAATCGAGACGCGATGGAAGGCTCAATTAGAAGAGTTTAAAAAAGCCGAATCGCTGGTCGATGTTTATGTCGCCGCCAACCCAGATGGCAAAACAGATAAGCTGCTGATCAGCCGGGAAAATGGCGAATGTAAAACACAAACTATCATAAAAGATCTGCCCGCGGCTTCAGAAACTTGCCTCGTCTTTGATAATCATGGCGAAGTATTCAGCGGAACGGGCTATCAAAAACATTCTGACGTGCGCTTCTATCACAAATTCAGCGGCAGCGAGATGAGTCTCTACCAGATGCTCGAATCACCGCCGTCTAAAGGGTTCCCCTTTGACTTTTTTATGCTTTCCCTGCTGGAGGGCTGCCTGACCAACATCGTCACCCTGGATGAGCGTGTGGCGGACGCGACAATCAAGGATGGATCCCTGAATGGGGAGTTTCTCAACCAAATACGCCGTGCCGGTATCCATCCGCTTTATTCATTTGATGACATAAAGATCAGCAACGAGCAGCCCCAGGACGACGACTTTGAAGGGTGGAAGGCGCTGATAAGCCGTCGCTTTATTACGCCAAACATATATAAATGGCTTGAAGAAAATTTGAATTTAAAATCAAAACTTGCCAAGATTCCTGGACATTTATCATCTAAACGAAGAAAAGAGGATGAAGCCGAAATACAAAAGGATTTCTCGCGAGCAATAACAAAAATCAATCGGGAAGGAATCCGGTTTTCGGGCAAACAAGAAATTGAACTGTTGCATGAGTTTGGTCTTGACTCAACAGAATCTGTTTTACCTCTTGGCGCTGACAAAACCGGTAAAAACACACCAGATTTAATCATCATTCATGAGGGAATAACCGACGAGATGCATAACCGCACGGAATCCCTTTGGAAGGAAGGCGATCATTATCGTCTTTACAGTCTGCTGCCGGCGGTTATCCGCACCTCCGGAAGAGGGCGGAAATCGCGCCATCTCGGCGATGCGTTACCGTTCATCGAGCTGAATGTATTAAGTGATTCCTGCTACGGTTCGCTGAATAAAATAAAGCTGGCCCGGGCTGTCTTAAACGCAACCGGTGAATATCGGAAAACAGGAGAGCCATCATGACTTATTTGATTTTCACTAAAAAACAAGGTGCAGATTGGCAAGATTGGGGCATTCAAGCTGACCATGCCGGATTGACAGTTGATAAGTCCGGAATTATCACCCCATGCGAAAGATATCTTCCTGAAAATGAACAAGTGATTGCTGTTCTTAGTTTGAAAGCGGGGCTTTCCAACCATATCAAGGTCGAGGATGTCAAGGGTATCTTGGGGAACTCCCCCCGCATGTGGGCGCACTATGGAGGAGAGCGGATCGAAAGCATAGACCCGGATTGGGTCGTAAGACAATGCCAGGACTCGCCCTATTTGGGGTTCAAAGAAGCTTTCGGCGAATGTCCCATGCCGTACAGCCACTCAACCGGTTCAGTGCCCTGGGACACGACTATGCAAGCCTTGGCCGAAGACGTCAAAAATGCGTTAGACAATCAAACCGTTCTGGATATCAATGCATGGCTGGAAAAACTGGACAATGCCTGGGCCGAAGCAGAGAAGCGCTTTAAAAAAAAAGACCTTGACGAGGCCGGTCAGAACCAGGCCCGGATTACTGCCGCCCAGACCCTTTTACCGATTCATATCTATTGCGACGGCCTGGCTTACGCGCAAGACAAAGACCCGAGTAAAACCGACAGTATGATAAAGCTGATGCGCTATGAACTGCCCCGACTCAACCTGCCGGCAAGCTTCAAAGATGGCGTTCCTGGCAGGGATGAAATTATAGAGAGCATAAAATGGCTGGATGATATCAAAAGCCTCAGCGATGCCGACCTTTCAAAGAATGCCAACGCATTTCGAGAATGGTACAAGGTCTTTTTATTAAAAATCGCGCAACAGATGCCAGTGGATGACAAACCCTGAATTTGCCAGACCTGAAACTGTGTTGAAGTCGGCATACGGGCAGGCGCGATCCAAGAACGGACGCGAATTTTGCCTTTAAGACGCTCCGGGAGCGTCGGATTTTTCTTTGCCTTTGAGTTCTGTGGATTCCGCAAAAACATTGAACCATTCTTTCATTAATTCCTCCTCGGAATGTGATAAAAATACCATTTTCAGTATTTGATATCAACTGAGGGAAAGGGGGCAGGTCCGATCTTGGCTCTTTTCCTCGTCATGCCGGACCCCGGCCCGGATGCTCCGGATCCCCCGGTCAAGCCGGAGGATGACAAAAAAAACCAAGCCCCAAAAACCGGCGCTCCGGCTCGCCCGGCAGGGGGCGTGCCGCCCCCTGCACCCCCGGCTCAATTTTTACTCGCCGTTCGGGGCGCGGTCCCGGTCGCGGCGCTCGGGCTCCGCCTCTCGCTGCCTTGCTCCCTGCACCGGCCCCGAACGCTAAAAACTCGAAGTTAAAAAAATAAAAATCCAAAAATTTACTGTCCTACCAGGCGGAACCCCAGGCCGGGGCTGTCAAAGTCCGGCGCGTCGAAGACGCGATAGCCCACCGAAAAGCCGTAGCGATGCGCCGAACGGCAGTTCCAATCGGAGTCGCCCCAGAAACCGCCGCGATACACGCGGTTAACGGCACCCAAACCGTCCGTTATCGGGCCAACGCCGCCCGATAACGGGCCAGTCGGATCAGAAACAGACCCCGATGGATAATCGCCATACCAGTCCGAACACCACTCCGCAACATTACCGTGCATGTCATACAAACCCCAGGCATTGGGTGAAAAACTCGCAACCGGAACCGTCTTTTCACGAAAATTCCCCTTGGAACACCCGGATAAAGGATGGCTGCCATTATAATTGGCCTGAGAAGTAGAAAGGCAACTGCCGGTATTGAACGGACCGGTGCTCCCAGCCCTACAGGCATACTCCCACTCGGCTTCGGTCGGCAGACGATAGGTCCGGTTGCTCCGCTGGTTCAACTTGCGGATAAAATCCTGAACATCATCCCACGATACACTCTCCACCGGGCAGTCATCTCCTCCGCAGCTCAAAAAAAACGAAGGATTGCCGCCCATGACCGCCTGCCACTGGCCCTGGGTCACTTCCGTGGTCTGCATGTAAAAACCCCTGGTCAAGGTCACCCGGTGCTGACGCTCATACTGACCCAGGTCGGATTCGCCCGACGGGCTGCCCATCATAAAAGACCCAGGCTCGATGTACACAAATTTCATGCCCAGATCGTTGGTAAAAAAGCCGGCGGCGGCAGATGCCGCCGGCTCATCGACTTGCGCCGGAGATGGCAGGGCCAAAGCCAAGGTGATTGTCAGAAACGAAAACAACCCGATACAGGTCCTTGCCGGCTGAAATCTTCTCCGAATGACCGTAATAAACAACATGCCACACCTCCTCTGTTCCGTTTATAATTTTTTTATAGCATATCCTCTTATTTATCAAAAATTATATCCATCGTTATATCGGGTAAATTTTCGATAACCACTGTGGTTCTCCAGCGCCCTACGATTGACTTCTTGTTCTTCACTGCCAAGTACCCTGTGATAATGATGCCAACAACGAGAAAGCATAGAATAACGAATCCGACCTTGCGATTGACAAACGTTCCAGTTTTTTGAATTTGATTTTTATCCAAATCAACCATCTCTTATTCCAGACTTATTGCATTGCGGCATGGTTGCCTGTGTTTTCGCATTCGATAATTTCGATTTCCATTTTCCAGCCGTTGCTTTCAATCCACTGTTTGCCGATGCGCTGACCGGATGCGGGGGCAATCCGATAGGGGCTGCCGATGACATCGTCATCGCTGCGCTGCATCTCAATCCCGTCATAATCCAGTAGCTGGACATCAAGGCAGGCGCTGCTGTCAGGAAAGGTATATCGGAAAGATATGCCCTCAAAATCCGGCTTATAATTATTGCGATTTTGAAGGACCCGGGCATACATCTTCAGCTCCGCGAATTTCTGCCCTGAGTGGAAAATGGTGTTGCCATGCTGATCGACGACGCGAATGGAGCTATCCGGGGCCGGGGAGACATCGTCCTTGGCGTAAGCAAGGCCCTCCTGGACTTCGGCCTTGTAGAACGCAATCCGGTAAGCCTGTTGCGGGCGAAGCCGGAAACAATTCTCAATAAACTCGACCGCGAATCTCTCCAGGCCCTCTCTATCAATATCCGCCTGAATACGGCAATAGACCATATTGTCTTTGGTTGAAGATTCCAGCACTTTAAAATTCTTAAGATAACCTTTATCTATGGCGCCGGCGTAAATCCGGCCGAGGCGGTCATCATCGATTTCCATTCTGGATCTCAAAGAAGCAAGAGCAGATTCAAGGGCCACCTTCATGGCCATTTGTTTGCAGGTCTCCAACGATTGGTCAATGCTTTCATTGTCGTCGTACCGACAGGTAAATTCTCCGGTTATTTTTTCGATGCTTTTATCTTTCGGCCCGGCCAGAAGAGTGTGGCCGGATATAAAAATCAGCAAACAGGCGATAAACAACATCGGAAACAGCTGTTTCCCCGAAACGGTTCTTTTGTTTTTCATGGGAATTCTCCTTAAATGGTCACCGGGCTATCTTTTCGTCATTCCGGCAAAAGCCGGCATCCGGTAGAATTGGATGGTTTTTGGATTCCGGATCGGGGTCCTGAATGACGATGCGAGACTTTACGAGTTCATTATTAATGCCTCGTCTTATTTATTCTGTCCAAATGTTGAAAGGCCGTATCCGCTATCCATAAAGAAACCGGCTCAAAAGCGGTAAATAATATAGAATTTTTCAAAAGAGGGCTTCCTGAAGGCACTATCAGGTTAATGCCCATTATCAAAACAGCCACGATAATAATACCCTTGACAGCTCCTAACAGCATTCCCAGCAGCCTGTCCAACCACTTCAGCATTATCAATTTAATCAGCTTGTTCAAAATCCTTCCCAAGAGAGTCGACAATATGACGACTAAAACAAAAATTAAAAAATAGGCCATGATATTTGACAATGCCGGTGAGTTGACCTGCTTTACTATTATGGCAGACAGATCTGAAGCAAAACAGATTGCGACAAAAACGCCAAAAACAATCCCGATGATGGCCATGGCCTCTTTGATAAGTCCATTAAAAAAGCTGCGCGCAACGAACGCGCCCATAATTATCACAATAATGATGTCCAGAATATTCATGAGGTTGTCTTAATCCCCAATTCTCTCTTCCAAACGGCCGGTCAGGATAAAAGACTTCATGACGCGATAACGCTCGTCTTCAAAACTTTCAGGCCTTTGCATAAATCCATGGGGATAAGGTAAAATAATATAGGGAACGTCTTCGATCAACTGGCTTTCCAGAGAAACCAGCAGGTCTCCCCTGGGAATATTGTTCTTATCCGCGTAATCTTTTACAGCCTCTTCGTCCGACAGGCCGGAATCGTCGGCCCGGTCTTTGCCGGCCATATTACTCTGGCTGCCCCCTTCCCCCTGGATCAGAATGTTTACCCAGTCCCAGGTCTCTTGCGCCATCTTCTTAACGAGGCTCACACCCTCATATGTTTTATCGATAACCACATCCCGGACATCTCCGGCCACGATCACGCAGGGAATGTCGGGGTTTATACCCTGCCTGTTTTGCAGATAAGGATTAATCATAAACTCTGTTTCACATTTTGATCCCTTCTGAGGAATATTGTTCAGACAATTCAAAAACCTGCTGTCGGGAAGCAACTCTTTGGCCGCGGATCCGTCGCCATCACTGTTGTCGCCATCATCGACATGCAACAGCGCCGCCTGACTGCCTTTATTCGGCGGCGCCAGCATCATGAATCGTTCCACGGTTCCCGGCTTAAAGTATTTGCTGACCGTGTAATGTCTGGCAATCAAGCTGCCGGCGCTATGGGTCAGAAGAATAATCCCGGTCTCCTCGCCATGGACATGCTTCAGTATCCGCAGAAAACAAGCCAAGTTTAGCGATGAGGCCGCAAAACTTTCGTCATCCCAATGATTCAGTATATAAAATGAATGTGTGTCCTTAAAGTCCGGATCCTGTCTAAAAAGGTTACAGGCCTTTTCCCATCCCTTTAAATCGGCAGTCGGCCTGAAGGCGCCGATATCCAACCCAAAGCCATGGATTAAAACAACCGGATGCGTATTGCCTTGTCGTTCGCCTTCGGTCTCTCTTATGCATAATATTTCCGGTATACCCTGCTCGGAAATTCGAATAAAAAGGTAACGACTTAATGCGTTTTTCATGTCCAGCGAGAACTGAATGTCTCTTCCCGCGACTGAAAACGCGACAGGCTTCTTGGATATTTTTCTCCAGGGCGCTGCAATCCGGAAAAAGCCCAAGGCATCGGTTCGGTAAACATTTTTACCGTCTGCTATTTGAATACAGGCATTTATTGCCGGCGTTTCATCGGCATAACCATCAAGTACAGAATCGATAAACTGTTTTTCCCCCAGATAGTTAACAACAGGTTTGATGATCGATGCGGCGCTTTTAACATGCGGCAGCGCATTCTGGTCAAACCGTTTATCAACAAACACAAAACCTTCGATCCTTGCCTCGCGGACATAATATGTTTTCGAAAAAAACAGTATTCCCGCGATAACCAGGGCTAAAAGAACCGCCACTGAGATGACGATCAGGACTGTTTTTTTTACGGACATCCTCTCCTCCGCCCCCCTGCGGCCAGGGCCTAATCTTTCCCCGGGATATCAACATCAGCGCGATTCTTCTCAATCAAAATATCCCGGGCGGAAAGATGCTTTTTGCGCTGCTTTTCGATTTTATCTTCCAGGCATCCAACTCGTTTGACTTTTCCCGCATGCTCCCGGGCATCGGGAAAAACGCGGCCGGGAATATCCGATTTTCTTTTTACAGCGTACAAATTGGCAATTGCTGTCTCCCGGGTTTCGAACAGGGCGTTTAAATGTTGCAGCTTGTCTCGCAGAGACTGACTTAACGCTGTTTTATCGGGCTGGTGGCTTACAATAGTTTGTTCTTTTCTTTTTAATGCCGCCTCCAGCCTCTGACAGCAGTAAAGGCAAGTTTTCAAATGGGACTCAAAGGCACTGGCCTTGTCTTCCGGCAATAAAGAATCAACATATAAATCATATATATCCTCTGAATAGGTTTCACACGGCCTTCGTCGCTTGCCTCTGTAATCGCCGATAGCCGATTCGTGAGACCTTATTGCTTCCAATATTTCCTTTATTATTTGTTTTTTTTCCATAACCATCCGTTTTTGATGTGAAGACCTTCTTCAGGGTTCCTCTCTGTTAAAATATGACGGGTAAAAAAAGTTTTTATGACACACCTCACGGTTATTAACCATCCAACTACTCTTCATTATTATTTAAATCACTCTCGTAAAGCCTCCCTGATTCGTTTGAAAAGGGTATTGATCGTTTTGGCCTGATTTTCCGGCAGGCCCAGAAGTCCGACAATCTGTTTGGAAGGCGTACGAAAAGCTGTTTCCATATCTTTAAGGTGGCGCCGGCGAGCAGCCTGCTTTTTCTCAATTTTTTTCTGAATTTTATGGATGGCGTTTTTATCGGTTTTCGGATCGTGCGTCATGGCGTAGAGCCTTTTTCGCAGCAGCAGGATTTCAGCGAACAACTGGATAGCCTTACCTTCCGCCTCTTCCCTCTCTTTTCGACGCCGGGCCAGATCATTTTTAATGACATCAATATCCTTCTGAACGATATCCGCTGTAACCTGTCGTCGACGGGCAATTTCATCAATTGTTTCTGAAGAAAAAGGTCTGAACTCCATCAAAAGCGACAGCATAATAAGCCGATGGCTATCCGAGAGGTTATCTATATACTTCCAGACAGACTCTGCTTTCTGCCTGTTTCTTTCCCCTTCATCTGCTTCCTGTTCAACCTGGCGGATTTTCGTACGCGGATCAGGGCACACGTCCTCTAATGTCAAATTCGATGCTTCATCTCTTTCTATATAAACCGGGTCGGAAAGAGAATGTAGATTCTGTTCCGCACATATGCGAGTGGCATGGCGGTTGCTTTTTTCTCTCCGAATCCAGTCAGCAATATGATTCTGGATGATCGTGACAAGATAGCCGGCCGGCTTATCTGCGTTTATAATTTTATTAAACACCGTGGGACAGGTAAGCTTTTCAACGATCTCCAGGCCGATATCCCTGACAATATCCGCATCAGGATAAAAACGTCTCGATTTCATTAACTTACGAGATTTTGACTTCTTCGTCGATTTCGAGGGGACAGATGATTTTGAAGCTTTAGGCGACCCCAGGGCGTCAACTATGGTTTTATCGATTAGCTCGTTGAAATGAGTAATGAACAGCGTCAGGCCTTCATGCGTACAGCCTTTTTGCCGGCAGGAAATAATTATTTCTTCATCACTCCGGTCCGTCATCAGCCTCTGAGTTACCCTCGTTACTTACACCCGGTCGATTCCCCCCGTAAAAACGAAGTATTTATATTATATAACGGCAAAAAAAACGTCAAGATAGAACATATAATTTTAAAAGCAAATAAACTCACAAAAGATCCCTGGCTGATTAAAAAAAATGTCATATTCCGTCTTGTTTGCCGTCTTTAAAAAATAACGGGATAAAAGAAATTGAAACCAAAACCCGCAAGAGGACAAACCACAAGTTCAGGAGGTAAAAATATGAAACACCCGATTATCCTGGCAATATTTCTGGCGGCAGGTCTGGCCTTTATCGGCTGCACCCCCAGAAACACCCTCATCAGACAGGCCCAGGCTGAAGAAGCCGGCACCCCGGATCAGCCGATCAATCTGGCGCTGGCCTATTATCAGGAAGGGTCCTATCAGAAGAGCGCTCAATACTTTGAGCAGGCGGCAAACATGTATCACGACGACCGGGATAAAGATGGTGAAAGACGCGCCATCGTGGCCGCGGCTAAAACCCATTTAAAATGTTCCCAGCGGGACCGGTTCTTAAACTGTGCCGACCGTCTGGATAATTTGATCGGCCGCTGGGAAATGCCGTCCGACGATGAACGGATCCTGTTGAACATCGCGGCCGTCATGCAGAACCTGGAAATGCCCTATCCGGTCAAAGAACCGGCCTGGCGAACAATTTTAATTCCTTAATCCGAAGGAGAGTCACATGAAACATTATTATAATAACGCCGGCATCATCATGGTCCTGATTGCACTCGCCCTTGCCGCCGGACCGGCCCCGGCTATGGAAAAAACCGGTGATCTGGTTTTTAACACCGTTCAGAAAATGGGTGAAGACCAGACCAGCTACCTGGAGGAGATCAACCAGGTCAAACAGCATCGGGAAGTGGTTCAGCATAAGACAGGCCAATTGAAGGCCGAAATCATGGCCCTGCCCGCGGACACACCGGTGGTCGAAAGAAAAAGCCTGGAGGCCCAGTTTGCCAAAAACTTGGCCCTGAACATCAAGGACATTTCCAGGGAGCTGGAAATTACCGGCAAATACGCCGGGCTCCACGCCCAGACCCTCTACTCGCTGCTGGACAACCTGGAGGAAGAAGGCGGGTCTCTCAATGAAGGGACCGTAAATGAAATACTCAACAAATCCAGACCAGTGCTGGATAATTCCCGGAACCTTTACCTGAGCCTGGCCAAATATCAGGACTCCATCACCGACCCGGTTATTTTAAACAAACTCAGGCATGCCAGCCATCTGGCAAAAACCTGGGAAGAGTATACCGATCTGCTGGAAAAAAATAACAGCAGTAACTCTTCCTCCCGAAAGCAGCTGGTGCTCAAGGTTAAGGAACTGCTGGAGCGCTTTAACAGCATCGCCTGCGAAACCGAGTTGTTAACCGCCATTGTGGTCGAAGAAAGCACCACGCTTCAACTGGTCAACGAAATCGCTGCCTGCGAACTCGTTCACAACGTCTTTTCCGGCGGATCTGAATTTGCGGGCAATATGGCGGCCAACACCCTCGAGCCCATTAAAGAGAACCTGGGAGATATCAGGGGCAATATTGCGTTTATCAGCAATGCCATCGTTCAGCCGGGATCTTCTTCCAGCCCGTTTGCCGACAACTCTCCCCGATTCCCCGAATCGTGGGCGACCGGGAACAACTTCTAACATGAAAGGCAAATAAAATGAAAAAAATTATCCTGATGGCAACGTGTTTATGGGTGATAGCGACGATTCCGGGCTTCTGTGCCTGCAACTGCGATACCGATCCGCTGGTGCAAAGATGGATAAAGGAAAAAAACAATGCCGCCATCACCATAGTCAAAGGTTGGGTCCGCAATGTCCCCCTGAACGAACTGGCCGCCCAGGGCGCCGTAATTTTGAGCAACCAGATCTATATTCTGTCCAGGTGCAAGGACGACGAGCACTTTCTGAAAAACAACCTGTTTCTGGACAAGGGAACAAACAGCCAGGGGGGACTTGAGTTGCTGCCGGCCCTGATCATAGAAAAAATGACCGGGCAGGATTTCTTTTCCCCCTGCGCCCTGTTTGAAAACGCCCGCTGAAGGAGGGCCCCATGAAATTCTTAACCGGCACATTCAATGCTTACTGGCCCGAGATCAAACAGAAAATCAATACCTATATGCTGTATATCCTGATCGGAATCGGTATCGCCGAGGTGTGCGCGTTTAATCTGCTGACGGAAGGCGGGTCTTCCTTGAAAAACATCATGGGCGTCTTTCCCAAGAGCATAGTGACCGGATGGCAATGGATATATATCACCATCGGGCCGATGATTTTCGCGCTCTTTCCCCTGGCCTGCATCTGCCTGTGGGCTGTCTGGAAGCTGTTGGCGGAATTGCGTCTGTCCGATGAACAGATTCTCAACCGAGCCGAAAATTGTTACGGCGACTATTTTCTGCGCCTGTTTCAGGGGCGGTTTTCCGGCGTCTCCGCTTTTGAAGCTGAAAAAAGACTGTGCCAGATGGTGGCCAGATTTGCCAACAACCGCAAAGAAATCATCGGCCGGCTGTTTAAACGATCGGGCCTTTACAAACCGCACTGGGAACAGTCGCTGGCAAGCGTGCCCAACGGACCTTCCCTGACATACAGAGATTTTGTTCTGCGCGTCTCCCAGGCGCCTGATCCGCCTTCGGCCCGATGTTTTTACCTGCTTGCCATTGTCCAGGATCTTGCTCCCACAGCCGGCTTTGCGGGAACCGTTCTGGCCCTTATGGCCACCATGGCCGGGATGTCGGCTGACCTGTCACAGTCGGAAATGATAAACGTACTGCTTCACAACTCTTCCGCAGCCTTCGGCAGCACCGTGGCCGGAATATTTATCTCCGTGCCCGCCTATCTGGCCGGGAAAATCTTCAGAAATTATTTTCCGCAGGATACGGACAAAAATCAGGACATAGAGGAAAAGCTTCTTATGGACGTGCTGGTTGCACGACGTCTGCCGGATCGGTCGGCAATGACACACAAGGAGGCCATCGATGACTAACACGACCCTGGGCATGGATATCTGGGTAACACTTTTGATGGTATTTCTGATTGCCACCGGCACCTTGATGATCAATGTCCATGCCGAAGGCATCAAAATGGAACTGGTTCGCATTCAACTTTCGCAGGGAGAATCGGAAGGCGACCGGGCAGCCGGCATCCCTGAGTATGTGATCCTGTCGGTACAAAAAACCAGCGAAGGCGGTCGGCTCTTTCTGGAAAACGAGCCTGTCGCGCTCGACCACTTGAAACAGGCCCTGACCGCACACCGTGAAAGAGGAAAGACCGTATTAGTTACCAGGTTTGATGAGGCTCTGTCCCATGGCGAATATGTTGCCATCGTGGATATCGCCAAACAGGCCGGAATCAAAAACGTCTATGACATGTATGAAAAAAAAACAGAGAGGTAAAAAATGAGCCTGATCAAAAACATCGTTATGCTGGTCGGGTTGGTTATTGTCGCTGTTTATGGGCTCAAGCTTTATCATCAGGCCAACAACGATAATGTCGTTGATCATGACCGGGTAAAGGCCATGTGCGACAATGCTGTCAACAAGGCCCAGGTCATCAAGGACGCCCTTATACAGAAAGTCGAAACCGCCAGGATGGAAGCAAACAGGACGGCAGACAAAAACGCCCCGAGCCGGAAAACCGGGCCCGCTGGTACTACAGGCCAGGCCCTGGACGTAAAAACCGCTGATCCTGTCGACCAGGTTACGGTAAACAGTCAAATCACCGATTCCGTCATTATAAACGAGGAGCCGGCGGCAATTTCCGCCAAAGCAGGTCCGGTTGACCTGGAAGACCGCCAAATCACGGCTGAAGTCCTGGACGAAATCGCCCCTCCGGCCGAGGTCGAATTGCCGCCCAGCAGACCCATAACGCCGGAAGAGGTGAAGACGATAACCCGGATCTACCAGGAAGCCAGCGAGGCGCTGAGATAACGGGAAAGATAAGCCCGATGAAGATCAAACTTTTATTATGCCTGTTGTCATTTGTCACGGCCCTGTACCTGCTTGACGCGATGCTGAACAAGATGTCACCGGACAGGGACAAGCCGAAGGAGGAAGCGCGCGTCGCTCATAAAATGCCCGATCAGGAGACACAAAAAAAAACGTTGCCGAAACCGCTGCAGCCCGCGGACAAAAAAGAAAAGCCGCGCCTGATGGTAGTCCAGAATGCGCTGCCCCCTGACCTGGCCGCGGCCATAGCCGCTTCCGAAAAAAAGACAGAACCACCGCCGACAAAACCACCGGCCAGGGAGACGACACCGCCACCCCGGGCTGCGCTCCCGACTGCGCCGCCACCCCTGCCCGCGGCACAACCCTCGTCCGCGCAGCAACCTGCTCCGCAGATGATGGTAGCCCGGAGCCGGGCTGAAAAGGCGACCTCCCAAATATTAAAACCAGCGTCTCTGGCGCCCGAAACCATAAGCATCGGCCAGGAACAGACCGCCATCGGCGCGCGCCTGCAAAAAGAAGGGCTGAAACTGCCGGCCATCGAAGCTTCCTGGAGCAGAATCGGCTTCACCACCTATCTGAAAATGATGAAGCAGGTAGGCGGGCATATGTATGTGGGCGACACCCTGAACCAGACCATTCTGGCGGAAGTCGAGCTTCATTATTATAACAGCCGCTACCGGTTTTTGAGATTCATGTCGCCGGGATCGCTCGGCGGGCTGGCCCTGTTCAGACCCCGGGAGATCGTGGACGAACCACTGGTCAACGAGATTCTCACAGCCGCTTTTGAGAAATGGCCGGACAGCCCGAACCTGGCCGTGGTAGTGTTGCTACCCGCCCGGGTTGAAACAGGTTTTTTAGGCAGCTTGAAACAATACTTGGAGTCAAACGCCCACGCCATTGAAAAATTCGGGGTTGTGCGGGGTGAGTATTTTGTTTCCGGCAACGGCCTGGGCCTGGAAGTTAAAACAGCTGTTAACAGAAACACGCACCAGGTCGTCAACCTGGGATTGAAAATAATTATATAGAAAATTCATTAGCCTTCCAAAAGGGAGCCATCCCCAATATGAAACGCATCGGCATCATTTTTTTAGTCGTGACCCTGATCACCGGTCCTGCCGCCTGGGTTTATGCCACCGGGAATATCCCGGGGCTGATCATGCCGGAAAACAGAGTTTCCACCTGGATGTTAAAAAAATTTCCCTCCCAGGCCGCGCGCACTACAGCCTGGTGCGGAAAGGTCTGGGCCGATTGCCGCCGTGCAGGACTTCCTCTTCCATTAAGCTATAATGAAAAAATTTTCGAGGTACTTAAAATACGGATTGAAACAGATGCCATCTGCCGGGAAATTCTGCATTCTATTTACCACCCCTCACGGGGGAATATGCCATGAGAGAACTGCTTTTCCGAATAATTCGGGCTGGTCTTGCCGCCGGCATAATCGGAGCGGCAATGACAGCTATGGCTTTTGCCAGTGATCCGGACCAGATCTACCGACAATTCCTTTCCCAGCAGATGATGATCGCCAAAATAAAAGAGTTAAACAAAGACCCCACAGCCGAATCGCTGAAAACCAGTCTGGCAGCCGAGGCCAGGGACGCCGGCATGGCCATACCGGACTGGTTTTACGAAAAAATGCACAAGCCCCCCATTTTCCGTTCTTCGGTCCAGCCTCCGCCGGTCGACAGCGATATAGACCGGCATATTCAAAATGCCGCAAAACAATTTGGGGTAAATCCGGCCCTGATCAAAGCGGTTATCCGGGTGGAAAGCGACTTTAATACCGAGGCCGTATCAAAAGCCGGGGCCAAGGGCCTGATGCAGATTATGGACAATACCGGCGCCGAGATCGGCCTGAACGATCCTTTTGATCCACGGGCCAACATATACGGCGGCACCCGGCTGTTAAGAACCTACCTGGTCAGATACCAGTCACTGAAAAAAGCCCTGATCGCCTATAATGCCGGTGAAAAATATGTCAATTATCCACATGCAAGGTTACCCGGTGAAACACGAAACTACATTCCTAATGTTATAAAATACTATCTTCTTTATACCCGGCAATACGAGCGCAAGTATTGACGAAATTCACACCCGGGAAGCTGGCCATTCCGAATTTTCTGCGGATTGTGCGGCATCAGATCCAGCCTGTTCCAATTTCCGTTCAAAATGATTTTAATGTACACTTCTATTTACAGCATAACCCATTTAATTTTATACTGAACATTAAAATCACTTTGATCGCAATATGAAATAAGGAAGCCATCGGACTTTTAAAAAATGGATAAATACAAAGCCGTATTAAAAAAGTGTGGTGTGTCGTATTTATTTGTTTATACCGTCTTTAAATATTAAGAGGCCATACAAACAGAACAGAGGATAAAAAATGAAACGCCAAGAAGAGAAAATCCCTGCCATAGGTGGCCACAATCGTCCTGGCAAGAGCCTTGCGGGGGCGGCACCTGAACAGGAAATAAAGCAAGACGAAGAGGAAATGCCCCAGAATCCGCAGGTACAGGGCCTGCTCGAAAAGTTGATTGCAATAGGAGAGTCTGGCGACAGGGAGTATTTTCTGGGATATATTGAGATGCTGGCTGCCATGGGAAGCGATATGTCCGGCCTGAAACCGGAATACGACAAAAGATTGAATAAAGACCGGGTCCGGGGATTTGTTTTGAAATTTACAAAGGCCATTCTGCCGGAAGCGTTCTGGCTGAAAAAAATGATCCGCCTTGATCAGGTATTTTTAATTTCAAAGGCGGCCTTAAAAGCAGTAAATCAGGGAATGCAAGTCAATTTCGCCGGAAAACATATTTTTTCGCCGACGGGAGAAAAGAAAGGGAGAATTTATCTGCCGCCGGCAGAAGATGGCTGGGTTGACCAGAGCAGGCTGCTGGTAATGGTCAGAAACGATTTTCCTGTAAGAGCCCGACGGTTATTATTAAACCAGAACCGGCTGGCAGAATTAGAAGAGGTGCAGGAAACGAATAGTGATACATCTTCATGAAATGGATGCCTCCGCTACGGATAACGGGAAACAGGCTGGCTGAGGCACACCCCCCGGGATCATGAACAGGGTCAAATGAAAAACCAGGCGGATCAAGCAGTGGAAAATTCCTATCAGAAAGAGAACCGCACTGCCCTTGTCCTGCCGGTGGCGGTGGCCTTTGTCATCCCCGGGCTGGTCGGTCTTTTCCGGCCGGAGTTGATCGAGCTTTTCTTTTTGTTCGTTCTCTTCCTGGTCTTGAGCGTGCTGCCGGGATACGTCATTTTCCGCACGCTATACGGCTGGGTGAACGGGGAACCTTTTTTCAGGACGCTGCTGACCTGCTTGCAGCCCCTGCCCGCCGGCCTGCCCCTGGGCACTGATCTGAAAAACAAAATCATTCCGCGCGTAACCATCAGCCTGATATTGATCAATATTATAATCCATATTCTGCTGCCGGAACACGCCAGGGGGTTCTGGGCCTTTCCCCCGTGCAGATTACGCTCCTGGATTCAAATTCCCCTGGGCTTTTTCATGCACGCCTTTATCCACGGCAGCTGGTCGCACCTGACCGGCAATATGGTGTTTCTGTGGGTGTTCGGCAATACCCTGGAAACGCGGATCGGCCATCGGCGGTTTCTGGCCGTTTATTTTGCCTGC